>VGPI01000178.1 GCA_016875595.1 Candidatus Cloacimonadota bacterium | reverse complement strand
ACCCTCGTCTTTGCAGAGAAAACCAAAGCGGATATTATCGCCAATGCCCGTAAGGAAGCGGAAAACATCATCCATGAAGCAGAACTGAAAGCCAAACGTGCCATTCAGGAAGCCAAACAATACCTTGGTGTCTTGGAACACCAGTATGTCCACCTCAAAGAGCAAAAGCGTCAGTTCCTGCTCCAGTTCCGGGCTGAATTGAGTACGTTCATGGAGCGCATCGGCAAGGATCCCCTGCTGGCAAAGGATACCGAGCAGATGTTGGATAAGGAATTCCACACCATCAAGGATGAGATCAATCCCCAGCTTGAAAACAAACCAACCAGCGGACACGGCTAACTTATGATGGCAGGTAACTACGGGGAAACTGCTCGCTGGTTGCTCCAGCAACTGCCGGAAGTACCCCGCTATGCCATAATCCTGGGTACCGGACTGAGCGGTATGGCGGATAATGTACCCAATGCCATGATCATTCCTTATGAGACTATCCCGGGCTTTGTTAGAAGCACTGCTCCGGAGCACAAAGGTAATCTCGTTTTTGGATACATGGAAGGTAAACCCGTGCTGATGATGCAAGGCAGGTTTCATTATTATGAGGGCTACGCGATAGAGCAAGTCATCTTCCCGGTAAGAGTTATATCCGCTCTTGGCATACATGATCTGATCGTGACCAATGCTTCCGGCAGTTTGAAGAAACACCTCCTTCCCGGCTCCATAGTTATCATCAATGACCATATCAATTTCATGGGTATCAACCCACTTCGCGGGCTTAATGACGGTTTATTGGGAGAGCGCTTTCCCTCCATGAATCAGCTTTATGATCCCACGTATAGCCGGCGTGTTAAAGATATTGCTCGGACTCTGCACATAGATATCCAGGAAGGAGTATACATAGCGGTCAGCGGACCCAGTTTGGAAACCAAAGCAGAATGTGCTTTCTTTGCCCAGATCGCTGATGTGGTCGGCATGTCCACTGTCCCTGAAGTGATCGCTGCCCGTCATTGCGGGATCAAAGTCATGGCTTTATCTGTTGTCACGAACTACAGCAACCTGTTTCATGACGAAAGCCACTCTCAGGAGGAGATCCGCCATAATGCCGCCAAAGCCAGCCAACAGCTTAAACTACTGATCGAAAGCTTCATCCGCCTATCCAAATGACAACAAACGAAAGGTTTTTATTGACAATCCAGAGACAATATATTATGATGGCTGGATTGATCAAATGACGATTCAAAGGAGTAAACGAAATGGCAGATAGACGACTTTCACAGGAAAGGCTGGAGTACTATGAATCATTACTCCGCAAAGAGTTGAACGAAAGTATTGAGTATGTCGACAAGATCAATCAGGATCAGAGCATTGGCGCCAAGGAAAGCACGGGTGACCTTTCATCTTACGCTTTTCATCAAGCAGATCAGGGTTCTGATACCAACATTATGGAACAAAAAGTGATGATGCTGGAACGGGAGCGTGAAAAGATCAGATTGCTCAGCGACGCCTTGCGTCGGGTGATGGACGGTGTTTATGGCGTGTGCGAGATTTGTGGCTGTCTTATCCAGGAAGATCGGCTGGAGATCATTCCCTACGCCCGTTATTGCATTGAATGCATGTCCAAGGATGAGGACAAGAAGCGCCGTCAGCGGAAGTAAGAGATTAATGGAGAAACCGAAACCAATACGCATCACACCGGCGCTGTGGATACTGAACCTGATCCTGATCCTGGATCAGGTCACCAAGATCGTAGTCCGCAGGTATATGCCGCATGGAGATAGCTTTACTATCTGGCAAAAGGCTTTTGGCGAGACCTTCCGCCTGTCTCATGTCTCGAACGATGGCTCTGCCTTCAGTTTTTCGCCATTTGACCCCACTGGCAACCGCATCTTCTTTATCGTCGTGACCATTCTTGGCTTGTGCCTGATCGGATGGCTGTTGAAGAAGGCAAGCAACCGGTTTCAGGTGGTTATATACGGTTTCATCCTGGGTGGTGCGTTGGGAAACCTGATAGATCGCATTGCCTTTGGCAAGGTGACGGATTTTATTGATGTGGACTTCCCCGATTTTATTATGCAGCGCTGGCCGGTATTCAACATTGCGGACAGCGCCATCGTCATTGCCATGATCCTGTTGATTATAGAACTTTTTATCCATAGAGAACCCAGAACTGCTGAGGTTAAACACTCAGATCAAACCGAATCGGAAAATAAATGATGACCAAGGAGTCATATATTATGAAGCAACTAATCATACTGGCTATGCTATTCATAGCATCGTATAGCTTTGCACAGGTTCTCACCTGCTACAATGTGCAATACACTACAAATCCCAGCGGTGATTCACCCTACAAGGATCAGGTAGTAACAGTGGAAGGCATCGTTACCGGCACCAGGTATTATACCGGAACCTCTACCACCAACTATGGATTCTTTCTGGGAGATGCTGCCGGTGGACCCTGGAGCGGGCTTTTTGTTTTTACCAACCAAAATCATCCCCAAGTGGGTGATCTGGTGCGAGTAACTGGCACTGTCGTCGAGTATTATAGCTTGACGGAAATGACCTCAGTAACTCAGTATTCGGTAATTAGTTCCAACAACTCTCTCCCACCGACATCGCTCATCACTACCGGCGCATTGACCACGGCAGCCACCGGCGAACAATGGGAAAGCGTATTCGTAAAGGTTCAGAACGTCAATGTCACGGCTCTGCCCAATAATTATCAGGAGTTTTACGTGAATGACGGAACCGGTGCCTGTCAGGTTGATGACCAGTTTTTCGATCGTGGTTTCCAGTGGACAGGAATCACCTCCAATCAATTCTGGGCTGAGATCAAGGGACTGGCAGATTATTCATTCAACTATTATGCGATCAACCCCCGTAGTATGAGTGACATGGTTCTGACCGATGACGTTACCAATGCCCAGATCCGTATCCAATCGGCCAGTGCGACCTTACACCAGGTCAGTACTGTCAATGTACTCACCTCACGGCTAAAACCCGCCTGGGGACTGGCGATCTTCGAGACCCGGATCAAGTTTGATTCGTCCCGTCTGGAGTTTCATGGGATTGCCGTTGATAGTGAAACCATCACCACCGTATTGCCAGAATTCTCCCTTAGCGGAGACACCATCACCGTCATTTATGAATCCTATGAACCGATCTTCTCCAATTCTGACGATCTACCGCTCTTCCGGATGTTGTTCAAGCCCATCAGTTATGGGGAAGCAGCGATCAATTTCCTCTGGTTCAAGTTCAATAACATCGCCATCAGCGGGCTCACCAACGGCAAGATCAACACCCCGATCCGCGAAAGCATTGCCCACCTCAGGATCGGCACCTCCACCGGCAGCCGTAATTCCTTCAATCCTTCTATGAACGAACGGATCAACATCGAATACGGCGCCCGATTGACCACCAGCGGGATAAACGCCAAAGCCATTGTCCGGATATACGATGCCCAGGGACGGCTCAAAGCGACACTGGTCAATAAAAACATCGCATCTGCCAACGGCATAGAACAATTTATCTGGGATGGTCGGGACAGCAATCTGAACCGGCTTCCGATCGGCGTCTATTACTGTCATGTGGAAATGATCGACCGCAATACAGGCCGTAGCGAGACCACCGTTCAACCCATCGTGATCAAATCCAATCTCAAGTAAGCGGGGAGGAAAGAAAAGATGAAACAGATCATTATCAGCATGATCCTTGTGCTCAATACAGCATTGCTGCTGGCGGTCTTTGACGATTACCAGCCCGGCGCCCGTGCCCGTGGAATGGGTAATGCCTACACCGGCGTGGCAGATGATGTCAATTCCCTCTTCTACAATCCCGGCGGTCTTGCCATATCCCAGGGAGAGATCAATCTTGGCGGCACCAATCTTCAATCCAGTGCTTTCACTCAATTCAAATCCGCCGCCGGCTCTTATGCCCTTCCCCGGAACTATGGAACCGTCGCTTTGGGGATGCGACTGATGGATGTGGACTTTGAGGACGTTAGTTTGATGTCGGAACAGATCTGGTCGGTTGGA
>VGPI01000177.1 GCA_016875595.1 Candidatus Cloacimonadota bacterium | reverse complement strand
TATCTGTGGGTCAATCCGGTTTTCTCCGGGGCTGAACCCCCGCCAACCCTGACCGGACTCGATGCCACCGGCACTGACCTCACCGATGTGGCTACAGTGGCTCTCCGACAGGGAGGAACTACCACGGCGCCTTCCCTGATCATCGATGGTCTCCGCATTGCCACTTCCTGGACTGCACTTTGGGCTGCCGGAGCATTGGAGCCGGAGATCTTTGTCACCGGAACTCTGGAGGACTTTATCTCAATCGCTGGTTCTCCCTCAGCAAGCCAAAGTTACAGCCTGCGTGGTGAGGATCTGCTTACCAGTATTACCGTTACACCTCCTGACGGATATGAACTCTCTACCAATAACGCCACCTGGCTAAGCAGTTTGAGCCTGCCCTCCAGCTATGATGATCTGGTTTATGTCCGGCTCAATGCAGATGTTGCCGGAGTATATGCCGGCTTCATCGCCCATACCAGTGGATCAGCCACCCCAGTCAATCTGCGGGTGGATGGAGAGGCACTGGAAGCGAGCGGGGAGATAATCGCCACCCACGATCTGCAGACCTTCTACAGCACCGCAGGAGTACCTTCGGCGATCCAGACGGTGGCGGTGGAAACTGTTGATCTCAGCCAACCCCTGTATGTGTACCTTCCTGCCTTGTCGCCATACCAGGTCAGAGAGTCCCCCACCCGCACCTGGACGGATCTGCTGGAACTGCCTTTTGACTTTGCCGGTGATATCGAGGTGCGCTTCAATCCATCCGCTTCCGGCACCTTCAACAGCACTCTGTTTCTGGAAAGCGATGGCGCTCCCTTGGTCGAGATCCCGCTGACCGGAATCGCCACGATCGGAGTGAGCACGATTGCTCAATTGCGTGGTTCGAGCATTGGCTCGGTATATACCTTGACCGGAGAGGCGGTTCTTACCTTCAAACAGACATTCCGCAACCAGAAGTATATTCAGGATGGCACGGCAGCCATACTGATCGATGACAATTCCGGTGTGATAACCACCGCTTACAACCTGAATGATGGCATCACCGGCATTACAGGTACTTTGGGCACCTTTGGCGGTATGCTGCAATTCGTTCCCACCCGTGATCCGGGAGCCGCCACCTCCTCGGGCAACACCATTGTTCCGCAAGAAATATCCCTGGCGCAACTGCTCAGCAATTTTGAGGACTATGAGTCAGAGCTGGTCAAGGTCTTGAGCGTCTCCTTCAGTAGCACTGGTAACTTTGCCAATGGTATCGTTTATCTGATGAATGACGGTGTAACCGATTTCAATTTCCGTACCACTTTCTACGATGTGGATTATATCGGGACAGCGATCCCGACCATCGCCAAGAATATCATCGGCTTACCCAATTCCCGGACAGAAGGTAACTTCTTTACCGCCCGTAATCTTGCCGATTTCAGCGATGCCACAGCCCCCAATCCACCTACCAAACTTGCCGTGACCAATATCAATCCGGCATCACCCTATGCCAATACCGCGTTCAGCGTGACCGTCCAAGCCCAGGATGCCGGCGGTGTTCCGCGGAATGTGACCACCGATACTCAGGTCACCTTGTCATTGGCGACCGGTACCGGAATCCTGAGCGGAACCCTGACCGGAACCATCCTGCAGAACAGTAATAGCGTCACCATCTCCGGTGTCCTTTATAATACTGCCGAAGCAGGCGTAAGCGTCACTGCCACCGCCACATCCGGCATGACACTCACCGCTGGAACCAGCGCTACTTTCACTGTTCAGAGCATTCCAGCCGAACCGACCGTGACCGTGCTTTCCCGTCCTGCCTACGTGGATATCTCCACCGTAGAAGGTGAGAGTGCTGTTTTGATGCAGCTGCAAACTTATCCGACCGATGACGTGAGATATCGCCTTTACAACGGGTCATTCCAATACAACTGCTGGAATGGCACCCAATATGTGACGTCGTCTTCTTATGGCGATGGACCAGCCGTTCCCGGTTCATCCACCACTTCCACTTCCTGGTGGGTACTTTATCAACGCGGGAACAACAATAGCACCTCCGCATCCTATCGTGATCGTCTGGGACCTGACTACACCTCCAATTACAAAACCATAGCGCTGCCAGCAGCAGCCGCTGTTGCTGATCCCTTTACAGTGGCTATGACCCTGCCGTTGGATCCCGGTCTCTACCCGCTTGACGTCAAATACGTGATCCTCGGATATGATGCTGAGACCGGAGGCACTCTTCTCACTGCCACCTCCTCTGCCCTGACCACAGGTGAATTCACCTTGGTCGCCGAGACCGGCACCACCATCCGTCGCATTGAAGTTCGCTCCATCACCAATATCCTGATGGAATCCCTTACCGGTGAATGGGATGGCGGAGGGAGCGGCGGATATTATGGCGCCGTGGAAGGATTAAGCGGAACTGCTTTGCGTGCCGGACTAAAGACCATTACTTCCACCGGACACATCAACAACAGCTGGGACGCCACCCGCTACCATATCTATGCCACACTGGACAATGTAAACGATCAAGTCCGTTGTATTTATACCGGTGTCTGGTTTGCTCATCCTGCCGGCGGTCAATATACACCCACCGGATTGAGCGTTGAACACAGCTATCCCCGAGAGTGGTTTTCCGGACATGCCGAATACAACTGGTGCGATACCGACCTCAATGCGCTGTTCCCGGCAGATGAGAGCGCCAATTCCTCCCGCAGCAACTATCCCTTTGATTACGTCACGACGATCCTGACTCCCTGGGGCTCGGGCTCATACTTGTCATATCGGGGCAACAACGCTGCCGGAGACCCCGTCTTTGAAGTGGCGGATGAATTCAAGGGCAATATCGCCCGCGCCATCTTCTATTTTGGGATGCGTTATTATGATGATGACACCAATTTTCAGCGCCTGAACGTCAATCTTGTCCCCATCCTGAAACAATGGCATACCCTCGATCCCGTGGATGCCACCGAGACCGTCAGAAACGATGGTGTCTATGCCTTCCAAGGCAACCGCAATCCCTTCATTGACCATCCGGAATGGATCCAGAGCATCTGGGGCAGCATCCCCATCACCGCTCCCGTGGCTACTGCTGCCACATCCGTCGATGCCCACGGCTTCACTGCCAATTGGGACGCCGTTGCCGGTGCAACCTCTTACCGGGTTGACATTTCCACTTCATCCACCTTTGCCGGATTCGTCAACGCTCGCAAGAACGTGACCGTCTCCGGAACAAGCTATCCCGTAAGCGGACTCAGTCCCAATACCAATTACTACTATCGCGTCCGCGCTCTGGATAGCAGTGGTAACCTGAGCTTGCACTCCAATACAATCAATGTCATAACCACTATTGGCGGAGAAGTGATCTACTACTGGAACTTCAATGATAATCTCCCGGCTTCCGGAGAAAACTGGGCTCAGCCCATCCCGGCTCAAACCGGCAGCGGCAGTATAAGTTACGACTTCACACAAGCAGTTTCTTATACCGGGACAACGCTGAATGGAGTAAGCGGAGAAGTGAACGGCGGCAGTCTGGCACCCTTGGTAGGAGATGGTAATATCAATAATGGCAAGCACTTTGAAGTAAGCATGCCCACCACAGGTTACCAGGATATCATCTTCACTTATGCCACCCGGGGAACTTCCACCGGTTTCAATTCACAAGAAGTGCAGTATTCCATCAATGGCACCGACTTCGTAACAAAAACCACTTTCTCCGGAACCCTGGAGAACAATTGGGTCACCGGACAGATCCGTTCCGTCGATTTCTCCGACGTTCCCGCTGCCGAAAATAACCCCAATTTCAAGGTGCGGATCGTCGTATCAGGGGGATCATCTCCCACCGGAAACAACCGCTTTGACAATATCAAGGTGTATGGTGCTGCCGGTGGTGGACAACTGGATCCTCCCCAGAACGTCCAGATCGTGATCGTTGCCGGCGAAGTCCAGCTCTCCTGGAATGCCGTCACAGGCGCCACCGGATATCTCATCCAGGCATCCAATGACCCCTACACCGGATTCACCACCGTCGAGACCATAGGAGCAGTTACTAACTGGTCAACTGCCGTC
>VGPI01000176.1 GCA_016875595.1 Candidatus Cloacimonadota bacterium | reverse complement strand
ATCCGCAAGTTACCGCCGGAACCGGTTGAATGGCAGGTTTGTCGGTTGGTATCCCAATGGTGCGGTGATCTATGACATCATCCTCAATCAGGGAAGCTTTGCCAGCGACTATATCTACGATAGTGACGACAGCCGTCAGCGCACCGAGACGGAAACCAGCGAAGGAGAAGGAAACATTGGCGACGGCAAAGAGGACTGAACCCGCCTTGAGGCCGCAAACGATGGCGGCGATGAAGGCAAAAGGCTCCAAACTGGTGATGATCACTGCCTACGATTATGCCTCGGCGCGTTGCGTTGTGGCGACCTCGGTCGATCTGATCCTCGTCGGCGACAGCTTGGGCATGGTTGTATTGGGTTACCCGGATACGCTGAAAGTGACGATGGGAGATATGATCAGTCACTGTGCTGCCGTGCGGCGCGGTGCGCCGGATAAATATATCATCGCCGATATGCCTTACATGAGCTATCATCTGGATACCTGTCAAGCCAAAGCCAATGCCGCCCGTCTGATCGTCGATGGTGCGGCAGATGCCGTCAAACTTGAAGGTGGGGGAGATTCACGACTGGAAGTGATCCGCGCCATCGTTGACTGCGAGATCCCGGTCTGTGCGCATTTGGGGCTCACGCCCCAGTCCATTCACCGCTTTGGAGGTTACAAAGTGCAGGGCAAGACACCCGGGGATCATACCCGGCTCCTGTCCCAAGCGCTCGCCATCCAGGAGGCAGGTGCCTTTATGCTGGTCGTGGAAGGTATTCCGGAGCAACTGGGCAAGGAGATCAGTGCCTCGCTGCACATCCCGGTGATCGGGATCGGTGCCGGACGCTTCACGGACGGACAGGTGCTGGTTTTCCATGACCTTTTGGGTATGACGCCCCAGCCGGCAAAATTCGTCCAGACCTATGCCACCATCCATGACCAGAGCGTCAGCGCCATCGAACGCTATGCAACGGAAGTGAGAACCGGTGCCTTCCCCAGCGTCAGAAACATCTACTATCCGATCAATTAAGACACAAAAGGACATACATCATGAATCCACGCTATTCCAATATCGAAAGCATGACCCCGGACGAAAAATTCAAGGCGGTCTCTGCCCTCAAGGATAAACTCGAGGAGAATTTTGTCGCACTCGGGCAGCTCTTTTCCGAGATCAAGCGCACCAAGATCTTCCGCTTTAAGGGCTATGAGAACTTCAAGGACTTCATCGAAGCCGAATACAATTTCAACAACGCGCTGGCATCCAAACTGGGGCAGGTCTTTGACCTCTACATCAATGAAATGGACATGGACGAGGAGACGGTCAAAGCCATCGGTATGGATCGGCTGCAGATGATCCGTCCCTTTGTCGCCAAAGCACCCTGGGAAACCCGCGAGGAATGGACGGATAAAGCCCAGGAAATGCCGGCAAATGAGCTGCGCAGCCATATCAAGGACCTCCGCAAACAGCAGCGTGAAGCCGACATGGATATGAAAGAGATACTAACTGGACAATATATGGAGAGAATGCTGACATGGTTTAATTGCTCACAAAAAGAACTGAACTTCAAACTCGCCCTGTTCTTTCAGGACGCTGACCTCAATGACATCGGCAAGGTGATCAGGGAGCGCCAGCGTCAGTTTGAAACGGAAACCCAAAAGACAAGCGAAGCCTATGCAAAACCTTAAGGAGAAGACACCATGAAGTTAATGCGCATACTCTGGGTGGACGATGAAGTGGACATGCTCAAGCCCTTTGTCCTCTTCCTCGAAGACCGGGACTACCATGTCGAGACCTGTAACAACGGTAGCGATGCCATCGATAAAGTATTGGAAATCAAATATGACCTCATCATCCTCGACGAGATGATGCCCGGTCTGGACGGACTGACCACACTGCAGGAAATGAAACGGATCAATCCTTCGTTACCGATCATTATGGTTACCAAAAGCGAGGAAGAAGGACTGATGGATCGTGCCATCGCCTCGCAGATCGCGGACTATCTGATCAAACCGATCAACCCCAATCAGATCATTATGGCGATCAAGAAGATCTTCCAGGCGGACGAGATCCGCGCCAATCGGATCGGCGAGCAATATACGCGCTTTATCAGCCAGCTCAACCAGCGGCTCTTTTCCTCACCGACCTGGGAGGAATGGGCTCAGATCTATCGCGAGATGTCCTACTGGGAATTGCAGATCGACCAAGTGAACGATGAAGGCTTGCGCCAGACGCACTTCCTCGAAAAGCGGAATTGCAATACCGAATTTACCAATTATGTGGAACGCAACTATCGCAAATGGCTGCAGAGCGATGAGCGGCCAAACCTCTCCTTTGATCTGATCTCGCAGTATGTCGCACCGAACCTTGAACGCAATGTCCCGGTCTATTTCATCATCGTGGACTGCATGCGGCTCGATCAGTACCTCGCGATCCAGCCCTATATCCAGGAGCTGTTTGACGAGGATCTGGAGATGTATTACTCCATCCTTCCCACCGCCACGCCCTATTCCCGCAATAGTGTATTCAGCGGACTTTTGCCGGTGGATATCGCCAAACGCTTCCCGGAGTATTGGGTGAATAGTTCCGAGCTGGATAACAGCCGCAACCGCAACGAACATCAGCTCCTGGATGAGCACATCGCCGAACTGGGCTATGACCTCGAGCCTACCTCCAAGTACGTGAAAATATTCAATATGGAAGAGGGTAACTTCGTGCTGAGGAAGATCGAGACCTGGAAGAACGAGAAACTTATTGTGCTGGTGTACAACTTCCTCGACCTCCTGGCGCACCACCGTTCCCGCGACCAGATCCTGCAGGAAACCATCCCGCACGAAGAAGGGCTGCGCGCCTTTACCAAACACTGGTTTCTCCATTCCTCCCTCTACGAAGCGCTCAAACTCATTGCCAAACAGGATGCCATCTGCATCATCACCACTGATCACGGCTCGATTAAGGTCAACCGTGCCACACAGGTGGTGGGAGACCGCGATGCCACGGTCACCGTCCGCTATAAGGAAGGCAAGAATCTGACCGTCAATGACCGGCATGCCATCTACGTCAAGAAACCCTCCGAATATGGCTTGCCCTCCAAGGGGATCGTGGATAACTTTATCTTTGCCAAGGACGATTACTACTTCGTCTATCCCAATTCCTACCACCAGTATCAACGGCAATACAACGGCACCTTCCAGCATGGCGGCATCTCCATGGAAGAGATGATCCTGCCACTGGCGATCTGTAAGTCAAAATCGCTCAAATGATCCTAGCCGGAACGCGGGGTCTACATAGTATGTTGACGGGATTGTATAGATAAGCGGCTGTCCCTGAATCGAACCGATCCAGGGACGGCTGTTTGGTTTGCGGGTTATGACCATTCGCCGTGAAATTCCGGAAAAACGGGATACCATTGCGCTGGCAAAATCGATCGTTCCTCAGTTGAAAGCCGGTGACGTGATCTTCCTCTACGGCGGCTTGGGTAGCGGCAAGACCTTCTTTGTCAAGCAGATCGGCAAATTCCTCGGTATCGATGAAGCGATCGATAGCCCTTCATTTGTACTTCTGAAAGAATATCGCAGCGGCAGGATCCCACTCTTTCACTTCGACCTCTTCCGCCTCAAGAATGAGAGAGAAGTGATCGATCTGGGCATTCTCGATGTGCTGGATAGCGGCATCACTTGCATCGAATGGCCCGAACTGGCATCCACCTTCATTACCCATCCCTCGCTTGTCCTCCGCTTTGATTATGACGGGATCCAACGCACAGTGATTGTGGAATAATGAGGCGCGACCGCCTTTGTTCATACCACCCTAAAACCTGGAGGGACCGACACCTCCCAGCCCCGGAGGGGCGACACCATCATAGGCAGGGTGTGGAGCGGAGCGGAACCACTGCACCCCGTCAACCGACACTCCCCAGCCCCGGAGGGGCGACACAATCCATCAAGCCCTGGAGGGCGACACCTTCATAGGCAGGGCGTGGAGCGAAGCGGAACCCCTGCATCAGATACCCTCAACCTATGGCTAAGCCCCGGAGGGGCGACACCATCATAGGCAGGGTGTGGAGCGGAG
>VGPI01000175.1 GCA_016875595.1 Candidatus Cloacimonadota bacterium | reverse complement strand
GAGTCCGAAGGCGACGTTGTCGTGGAGCGTCATGTGGGGAAAGAGCGAGTAATTCTGGAAGATGGTATTGACCTGGCGCTTATAGGGAGGGAGCGCTGTGATATCCTGATCTCCGATGAGGATTCGGCCCTGCTTGGGAATCTCAAAACCCGCGATCATCCGCAGCAAAGTGGTCTTACCACAGCCACTGGGACCGAGAAAGGAAAACAGTTCGCCGCCTTTGATGGTCAGGTTGACATTATCAACCGCCACAAAGCCACTGAACTCCTTGCTCAGGTGCTCAAGCCGAATTTCGTCCAATGATAGTGTCTCTCCTTACTTGAGTAGTAGGATCTTCTTGCTGACAAGAGTCCTGCCCTGAGAGCTCAAACGCACCAGATATACTCCCGAGGCAACGCTCTGATGCCTTGTGTCCGTTGAATTCCAGGTAAAATTATGCTCTCCGGTTGTCAAGTAATTGTCATGAAGAGTGGTGACCAGTTGCCCGCGCAGGTTGAAGACATCCAGTCGGTAGTTTGGGTGCTTATGGGCATTTCCGACCTCTCCGGCGGGGATGGTCAGACGGATATGGGTTACGGGATTGAAGGGATTGGGTAAGACCTTGATCCGGGGCTGGGGCGCTGCCGGGATGCTGGGCTCGGCAGAGACCGGACAGTAGTTCAGAAACAGTTTGAATTCATCAATATAGATACCGGGTGCATTGCCGGTATAGGTGGTGAAAATTACGAACCGGAAGCCGATGGTCTGTCCGATCAAGTGATTCAGATCGTAGGATTTGAGTGTCCAGTCTGCTTGGGTGCCATTGAAATAGTCAAGGGTCTGCCAGTTGTTCCCTGCTGTGCTTAATTGCAAGGCGACAAAGTCACCGTCCAGGGCGATCTCGTAGCGAGTGTGGAACTGCAGATTGACCCCAACGGCGCCAGTGAGATCAATAACCGGTACATATTGACAATAACTGACCTGGTTGCTGGGATAGTTATCGGCGTTGTCAGCCAGGCAGTATCCCCCGGCAAAAGGATCTTCACTGCTTATAACCCATGAATCGGCAGTCCAGTTGTCCAGCCCATTCTCAAAGCCATCATAATATAGTGCGCTATTTCCCATGTTGATGGAATAGATCTCCGCTTGCAGATTCAGAAACATCCCGATAACCTCATAACCGGTTTTTTCCAGCCGGATGAAATAGCTGCCACAGGGAAAGTCATTCAGGAATAGAGTACCGGATTCATCGGAATAATACTCTCCCAGATCATTATGAGGGAAGCTCAGTTTCACGTCCCGGATCCCCTGCATGAAATCGTTATAGATGATGATCGTCACATCGCCGACTGAGGCTGGAATCATTGCCACATCATGCACGGTTGGCTCCGTATCGGAAATGATGACGGAGGCGGTGACGGTCTCGTATCCATCATACATATAGGACACTTCCCAGATGCCCGGGGGCAGAAAGCGGTAATATGAACCAAAAGTCTGATTGGCTTGGATCGGGGTGCGCCAGATCGGATTCTCATCGATACCGTGGACAAAGATCGTGGCTGGAAGCGGTTGCCGGCTTATGCCATCGGTCACGTGACCGGTGAGCATGGCGCGGTTCTTGCGGTTCAGGAGCACTTTGGCCGCCTGCAAGTTGTTCTGTTTAATAATGGCTACGTTGGTAGCATTGGGGATGAAGGTGGTCGCCAGTTCGATGGTATAGGCAAAGATGCCTTCCACCCCGTAGGACCAGTCCTCCGAATTTCCGCTGGCGGGATACAATTCCCATGCCGGCATCGGCGCGTAGTGGTCTTGGTTCCCTTGTTGGCTGGGGATGGTAACCGCCATTGCTGCGGCAAGTTCACTTTGTTGCTGGACGTCTGGAGAAAACACTGCCGTCATATAGCCGTAGGGATACAGAACCATTTCCCCATACGAATGATAACTGATGCCAGCAATGAAGTGATGGTTCGACAGAAAATCGCGGAAAATGGCCGTCTCCGGTTCGGAAAAAGCTGAGGGACCGTGATAAATCAGACTGGTAGGGCTATCATTAGCACTGATGTAGTTCCAGTGATGACCATAATTACGGTTCAGATCGACGCCATCGGCGGGATTCGCTCCAGCAGTATTTATTATACCATTTAAGTTGTTATCACGGAGATTCTTGCGCCAGCCGGTATTGATCTGATCCAGCACGATCTTGTGCCCATCGGGGTTGAGTACCGGAAGAAACCAGATCTGGCTGGTATCGATGATATTGGTGATCTCCGGATCTGTTCCATATCCATCCAACAGGTGATTCAGGATGGCAAGGGTCACTTCTGCGCTGATCGGTTCCCGGGCATGATGTGCTCCGACAAAATAGAAGGATGGCTTATCCTGATCGGTTGAAGCATCATTGGAGAGCAGTACCGCCCAGATATCATGATCATAATCGGAATAATTGGCATTTCCTGAGGCAGTGTATATCGCTCCCCAGGATTGACCCAGGTTTTCCATCCGTAGCATGGTAGGATGAGCATCGACCAATTGCTGCAAAGCCGTCAGGATCTGAGGATAGCTGTTGTAACCGGGAATGTCACGATAGGTGCTGCTGAGGTTCTGGCGATGCTCGGATTCCGTCTGCGTTATGTACAGACCCGGATATTGCAACTGCAGGACAGGCAATTCAATCTCATCGATCATCAGATCAAGATACAAACCAGGACGGTAACCGGCGATATCATAAGCCATACGGAAAAACGACTCCTGCAGGACCGGAGCGGGGTGGTCAATCCGTACAACGACGTACTCTGCCCCCAGCAGAGAGACAAGCATAACGACTACGGCAAACAATATCAAGCGTTTCATGTGATCAATCCTCATTTATCCTGTCCCCGACAACTCCTATAAAAAAACAGTGGGGAGTGCCGGGCGGCATCCCCACTGCTCGGAGGGCATTCTATGTAGGGTCTGTAGGCTAAGTTCACCTATATAATAACCGGCTTTTCTGTCAAGACAAAAATTATTTTTTTTCTTTTTTCCCATGTTGACCGGGTTCAACATTGCTTACTCAACCAGCATTGCTTTGATCACTCTGGAATATTCTCCAGATACGAACCGGATCAGATACAGTCCTGGTGTTGACGGCTTTCCACTTTTGTCTCTACCATTCCACTCGATCCGGTTCATCCCGGAGTACCCGGTCTGGTGATGAACGGTGTTGACCAATTGACCGCGTACGTTGTAGATGCTGATCTCGACCGGTTGCCCCGAATCCGCTTTGTAATCGATCCGCAGGGCATCGTTGCGGCTGATCCGCAGAGGATTGGGGAAGTGGCGGATCAGTTCCACGCTGAGTGGCGGGATGGCAATGTCCTGATTGGATACTGTATTCAAAGTGGTCGTTATCCACTCCCCGGCAGCGGGAAACCAGGAGACATTGGGTGGGTTGGCGATATCATTGGCCTCGACGCGATATCTCAGGACATGAGGTCCCGGGGACTCCAGTGTTAGATCCAGTTGACCGATCCAGACGTTGTTGCCGGTATCAGCCATTACCACGGAATTCAGGGCGTCATTATTGACAGCATAAACCACTGCCACGCCCGCCACGGCGATATTATCATCGACGATGGCGGAGAGGACGATCGGTCCAGTATAAAGCATCTCTTCCGGCAGGGACACATGCTGGATCACCGGTGCCTGCGTATCGGCGGCTACGATCTTGACGTGCGGATCGCTGGCAGCGGTCAAAGGATGATTGGCAGAGCGGCCTGAAGCATCGGCGGCATGAATGAAGTAGTACAGCGTATCGCCGGGAGCCCATCCGCCGATCAAATCCGATATCCACAGATCATTCACGACGTCATTGAGGTAGGCACGCTGCCACTGACCCCGGTTGATCCGGTAGCTGACAAAAGTGGAATCGGCAATGATCGCAGCATTGCTGTGGGCGCGGATATTGACTTCAAATGAGATATAGGGCATCTGAGGATTGTAGGTTATACTGCCCAGAGGGGGGGTGTGACTGATATGGAGCATGTTGCGGTCGGGAATCTCATGCGTCCGGCAGTGCAGGGCATCGGTGGATTCC
>VGPI01000174.1 GCA_016875595.1 Candidatus Cloacimonadota bacterium | reverse complement strand
TTCCGCACCGGTGATGAGGATCAGTTCATCTACCCGATCCCGGATCGAGGTGCATTCAGCCGGGTTATCCATCGCAGGGTCGCTTTCCCGAAGCGACCCAGACACCAAACCAGAATCCGCCACTTTTTCTTCCCGGTTTAAGCGCTGGAGCAGTTTGGCGATCCTTTCCGGTTCAACGACCAATGGCAGATCCGCAAAGCTGTTGCGGTAAAACAGCCAGCGCTCAGGTAATTCGCGGCGCACGATATTGATGGTGATCGGCTCTTTGATGCCTTTGACTTGGATAACGCTCAGAGGTTCGATCTCAAAGCGGGAGTTTACCCGGTGGACGATTTCGGAGGAAAGGGCAACTTCACCACCACCGGCAAAGCTCATCAGCCGGGCTGCGATATTCACCGCATTGCCTAAGATCCCATATTCATGCCTGTTTTCGGCACCGATGATACCCGCATAGATATTGCTGTAATTGATTCCGAGCTGGATCCGGAGGCTGGGGCTGTTGAGCTTGGCGATCTGGATCGCACAGAGGAAGGCACGTTCGATATCATCAGTATGGATAAAGGGAATGCCGAAGCAGATCAGAATCAAGTAGCCCTTTTCGGTGTAGTCGATCTTGTTGATGATGCCGTCGAATCCATAGACGCAATGCTGGATCCGGGCATAGATCCCCTGATAAGTGTGGATATCTAATGGCCCCTCTGTTTCCGGCTCCAGATGGACAAAGATCACCGCTACATTCCGCAGTTCTGCCGGACGCGATCCCTTGAGCAGTTTTTGTTTGACCTGCGGAGGCAGAAACAGCGCCTCATCGGTGAGATCCGCCTTGCTTTCAGGCAGTTGTGACTCCCTTTCAGGATCTGGCAAAGACGGTATTTCGCCGTCCAGGTCGTCAATGATCTCATCCTGACCGGCTTTGATGCACATTGTATAGGCGTTCATAACCGGGGTACCGTCTATGAAGTAATCCAGATGATACTGTTTATCCCCCACGATATTGATATTGACCATACCGTAGGACAGACCGCCATGGACATGGAAGTCGATCCCGTAATACTCGATGAATTCATCGTTGATCTGGTCAAACTGACTGATGAGCTCGGTCTTGATGTCTTTCAGGCACTGGAGGAAAGCAGTGCTTCCGCCGGTTTCGCAGATCAGGATCAGGCAGGAATCACCACCGAACTTTACGATCTCCCCCTGATTAGAGTCCACCACCCGATGGACGATATCAAAGAATTTACGCAGAATAACGGTAACAATCTCAATGCCATAATGCCCTTTTTTATGGGCAACTTCGGTAATATGCGTGAAATTGGAAACATCGAGATACATCACTCCAGCCCAGATGGGACGGACAAGCGGTAATGACCTCGCCTGCCAGTCACTGCTGAGCCGGATGACGCTTTGGGGGATTAACTGTGCTTTGATGGTCTGTCCTTGTTCTCTTAGGGGCGTCTTTCCACAGTGTCATTGATTGGAATAGCGATATTCAGGTCATGTAGGTCGATCTCAGGGCTCCGGTCGATGAAGTCCATCAGCATCCGCCGTGAACCACTGAAACCAATGACAAAATAGAACCTGCGCTGGAAGCTCGGGCTCAGAGCCTCGGAATAACTGGTGACAGGCGCTTCGGTAAAAGTCCTGAACCGGAATACCCCTTCTGGATCATCAGAACTATAAATCAAATAGTAGTTTACCGTTATCGGCAGATCATTGGTCGTATGAGTCACTGCATCCCATTCCAACTGGAATATGCTCTCATTTATACCTACGTTCAGATTAGTCGGTGGTTTCAATTGATATACCTGAACCACTACATAACGTTCATATACAACGTCGTCAACCAATGGACCGGTGCTCATCCTGAGCCGTACGTCATACCAGCCGGGTTCATTGAACTGGTGTGACCAGTTACGGTTGAAGGAATCTATCGTTTGGTCATTATTCAGATCCCATTCGGTAATCGAGACCGGGTGATCATGGCCAATGGACTGATTAAAGAAATCTACTGTGGTACCGACCGTCACAAACCGTGTCGATGCTTTGAACTCAGCTTGATGCAAATAAGCGAAAGCACCGATGTCGGAGACCGTTCCATCGGCATCACGTGGCGTCAGCAGTGAGCCGGCATCGATACAGGGGCTGTTGTAATGGAGGTTGAAGTTCTCTATTGCTGGGTCGATGAACATCGGATCGGCATTGATATTACCCGATCCCGGATAAATCCCGCCATCATACCTGATGTCATTATTATTCTGTTCCATCATGCTATTGTTCAATTCAAAGGGTATCTGTGTGTTGTAGCTGCTCCATAATATATTATTCACGAAAGCGATCACAGCATTATTGGCGGTGATGGCTTTGGAATATCCGGAAATAGTGTTATTACTTACCACCCAAGGACCGGGGAAATATAGATCCAAGGCCCGGTAGTTCAGAGTGGGATGCTCCATAAAGTAATCATCAGTGAGGATGAATACGTGTTGATGGATCGGCAGTACTGGTAAGATACCAGATCCCCGGATTCCGATCTCACAGTTTTTAAGTTTGTTCCGCCTGAGGATTGTACCATTGCCATCGGCAATGAGGATACCGATCCTTGCTTCTTCAACTGTGCAATAATCAACCCTGCCCAGGACGCCGGTTCCCAGAAAGATACCGACATTCTCTGTTCGGGAGCCCTGGGTGCTGTTCCGCACACGAGTATTGGTAAGAGTAGGTGTGGAAACGGCACGGACATCTCCGCCGCTGATCTCGATCCCGGTATGGTAGCCTTCAACCAATCCGCCGCCTATATATATCTGTGGAATATCGGTCAGACTGATCCCCGTGCTGGTAGATCGGGAACCCTGATTGCTATTGCGTACTCGCGTATTGGTCAGGGTAGGAGTGGATACGGCACGTGGGGAGCTGCCGTCTCCGATGTACCGGATACCCTGATCATAATCATCAATATCGCAGTTCTCCATGGTCAATAGGACGTCGCCGCTAATGCTGAGGCCGGTAGAAGTGCTACGGGATCCCTGGGTGCTATTGCGGATACGGGTATTGGTAAGAGTAGG
Organism: Candidatus Cloacimonadota bacterium; assembly: GCA_016875595.1. Lineage (GTDB taxonomy): Bacteria > Cloacimonadota > Cloacimonadia > Cloacimonadales > Cloacimonadaceae > VGPI01. Next base: position 1,009 of record VGPI01000174.1, on the reverse strand, counting down.
CGTCGAGGTGGCACGGAAGTCATCGCCGACAATGATCATGCCATTCCCAAAGCCATCGATCTCACAGTCATCCATGAGGATGGATGGTATATTGGAGAGGGAGACCCCGATAGCATCACCGCTTCGGGATCCCTGGGTGCTGTTGCGGATTCGCGTATTGGTCAGGGTGGGTGTGCTCCGATTGGAGTTCGCCCCATTTTCCATAACGATCCCTACGTTCACGTCACTGATCTCGACGTCAGTCATGGATACCGCCACATTGCCACTGATCCGTAAACCTATGGCGTCGGATTCATTGCGAATCTCGTCATCTTCTATGCTGTGCAAAATGCGGGTATTGATCAGATTGGGTGTGGTTGTATAAGCCGATTCGTCATTCTCGATGCTGAGGCCGAGGCTATAGTCCTTGATCTCCACATCATTGAGATGGATATTCACATCGCCGGTGACCCTGATTCCGGTTGTCGTTTCATGCCCGTTTCTGGAGCCTTGTGTGCTATTGCGGATACGGGTATTGGTCAGGGTAGGCGTGGTTGCTCGATTGCGTCCGGTACCGTTTACCAGGATTCCGGTGCGATAGTTCGTGATCTCTACGTCGATCAGATTGGGCGATGCATCCCCTTCAATTTCCAGCCCGATGTCATCGATCAATTCATCGGGATCGGCAGGCGTGATCGAGAGGTTGAATACCTGCGGATTTGATCCGTTGATCCGCAGCGGCCTGAGTGCTCCGATCAGGTTTATTTCATGCAAGCTTCCCTGTGATCCACCCCCGTAGTGTAGTCCTCCCCAGAATTGACTGCCGGCTGGAGGACGGAAAGTCACGCGGTTCATATTGACATTTGCCAGGATGTTGACCGGCTCCTCACTGAAAATAAAGAGCTCAACATCGGTATCGCCATCACCGATATCGGCATCCTCATCAAAGGTGACATCGCCAAAGATGTTGTAAGAAGGATCAGTCCAGTTCTGAACGGTGGACACGTCATAGACCGGCGTTCCGCTGAAC
>VGPI01000173.1 GCA_016875595.1 Candidatus Cloacimonadota bacterium | reverse complement strand
TCGGAGATCCTGTCCCAATTGATTCTGGGATGGTTGAGCGGACTGATGGTGATGCTGGCGGTGTACGTCATCAGCCGAAATTTTGCTTCCCGTCAGGTCTCGCTGGTCATGGCGGCAATCTTTTATACCATGCCCACCCTATCCTGGCTGATCTACAGTGCCAAACTTGATCTGGGCTTTACGATGTTTGAATTGGCTTTCTGGGTGCTTTATGTCCGTTATCTCCGTCGGACCGAAGTTAAGGATCTCTATCTATCTGCCCTGTTTTTGGGTTTTGCCGTCGGGAGCAAGTATCATGGGTTGATCGCACTGGCATTTGCGGCCGGGGTGATATTCATCCTGGACCTCTGGCGCAAGCAGGGAATCTGGCAGACGATCCGTGTCATATTCGTCTTCTCCGTGATCACGCTGGCGGTGGGATCGCCCTCATACGTCAAATCGCTTCTTATGGTTCGCGATCCGTTCTTTCCATTTCTCAGCAACCCCGGGGTGGTGGAAGGTGAGGGATTCAATATCTACCGCACCGGCTGGGATTATTTCCGCTTTCTCTACAATATGGTCTTTTACCGGGATTTCCTGATCAAACCAGTGTCGTATGCTGATCGTGCTATTGGTTTTTTACCATTTATGTTCATTCCCTTTTCCATATTAGTCTGGAAAAGGATGCCCGACGATACGAAACGGCTCCTGATCACTTTTGGCATATATTTCATCTTACTGTCCATGGCGATCTGCTGGTCGGTTTGGCCCTTCCCACGTCATTTCCTGCCGGCGATCGGACTGCTTATGGCATTGGGAGCGATCGGACTGACACGGGTAAACAAGGCGGTGGGCAGAGGGATGGTTTTTTCGGTGCTGGCAATATGTATGCTGACGACGATAATGACTATGAATGTTTCCTATTCCAAGATCAACAGCCAGATCAAGTATTTGTCCGGAAGATTACCCAAAGCACAATATCTGGGACAGATACTGTATAATAATGGCAAACATATGAATACCGGGATGCTAGCTTACGTGAGGAAAATGGACAAGAAAACGAGAATCGTGACTCTGGATTATGGCAATGGTTTTTACGTTCCGCGTCCATTTTTGAAAAAGAAATACGTCTATTTGACTACCGACATCGATGATCTGATAAACAGATTCAAAGCTGATGGCATTACACACATCTTTTACTCGCAGACCCATACGGCGGATTTTGTCGAGAAGTTCAATTCTGGCAGACAGGTCGTATTACTGGAACCAGAAAACGAACGCTTTTCCCAGTTGGAATACCGTTCTGATGATCAATTTCTATTACGCATTGATTACTCATCCGGTCACTGAAATGGATTGCATCCATAAAACGATATCAAATCAGGATTAAGATATGAAAGCAATAATACTGTCCGGAGGGTTGGGAACCCGTCTCAAGCCATTTACCGAGGTCATCCCCAAACCATTGCTGCCCATCGGAGAAAAAGCGGTTCTGGAGATCCAGATCGATCATCTCAGAGATCACGGATTCACCGATATCTATCTGGCAACAAATTATAAATCCGCCTATATTGAGAATTTCTTTGGCGATGGCTCGCAATATGGTGTCAACCTCCACATCAGCAAAGAAGAGAAGCCCCTCGGGACAGTGGGACCGGTCAAGCTTCTGGAGCCAAAAATCGGAGATGAACCTTTCCTGGTAATGAACGGCGACATCCTGACCTTGTTGAACTACAGCGATATGTACGAATTTGCCAACGGCAAGGACTCGTTGCTGACCATTGGAACCAAGGAGATCATCACCCCCTTTCAGTTTGGGAATATCTACATAGATGGAGATTATGTCACCGGTATAGAAGAGAAACCCAATATCCGCACCACCATTCTGGCCGGGATCTATGTCTTCAAGCCAGCGTTATTGGATATTGTACCTCAGGATGAACGGTATAATATGGACACTTTAATTCTGGATATGCTTGCCAAAGGGATGCCGATAACCCACTATCCGATCAAGGAATACTGGCTTGACATCGGCAGACCGGACGATTACGAAAAGGCACAGCAGATCTACAAAGAAGGTTTCAACGAATGAGAGCATTAGTGACTGGCGCCGACGGCTTCATCGGTTCGCACCTGACAGAATTGCTCCTGGAGTCGGGATACAAGGTCAGAGCCCTGTCATACTACAATTCATTCAATTACTGGGGCTGGCTGGAAGATATCCCTGCCCATGATGATCTGGAGATCGTTAGCGGGGATATCCGCGATCCCAGCCTATGCCGCCAGATGGTAACCGGCGTGGATATTGTCTTTCATCTCGCCGCACTGATTGCCATCCCATATTCCTATGTTGCGCCAGATAGTTATGTCGATACGAACGTCAAAGGCACGCTCAATATCTGCCAGGCGGCAAAGGATGCGGGGATCAGCCGAATCATCTGTACTTCCACCAGCGAGGTTTATGGCACAGCCCAATATGTACCAATTGACGAGAAACACCCTCTGCAACCCCAATCGCCTTATAGCGCTTCCAAGATCGGAGCAGATGCTATTGCCATGAGCTTTTATAACGCTTTCGAGTTACCCCTTACAATCGCCCGTCCCTTTAACACCTACGGACCGCGCCAGTCAGCCCGGGCAGTGATCCCGACGATCATAGCGCAGATCGCATCCGGGATCAAATCCATATCGTTGGGTGATGTTTCTCCTACCCGTGATTTCACCTATGTGGAAGATACCTGCCGTGGATTTATCGAGCTGGCTAATTGCCAGGATGCCGTCGGTAAAGTGATCAACATTGGCTCAAATTACGAGATATCGATCTTGCAGACCTTGGAATTGATCAGAGACATAATGGGTAACGAGGTGGAACTCATAACTTCTGAAGAGCGGATCAGGCCGGAAAGGTCGGAGGTCTTCCGCTTGTGGTGTGATAATACTCAGATCCACAAGCTCACGGGATATGCGCCTCAAATCTTCATTCGAGAAGGGCTTGAACGCACTATCTCTTGGTTTACCAAACCGGTTAATCTCGCCAAGTATAAAAGCTGGATCTATAATCTGTGATGATGGATATGATAAAACTTGTAAACAAACTGCTCCAGCGATTTTATCACAGCAAGAACGAGCGCACCCGTATTGTCCAACGCAACGTTGTCTGGGGCGCAATGATCCGGGTAACGGGTATAATAGTCAATATCCTGTATGTGCCGATCCTGATCGATTATCTGGATAAGGAACGATATGGCGTCTGGATCGCCCTTACCTCATTCCTGACCTGGTTTCACCTCTTTGATATTGGATTGGGTAATGGATTGCGCAACAAACTGGCGGAGGCACTGGCGGTGGGGGATAATGCCCGGGCAAAAAAATACGTCAGTACCAGCTATGCCCTGATGACAATGATCTTTGTCCCGTTATCGATTCTATTCTTTGCTGGTAGCGGGTTGCTGCCTTGGAACAGGATCCTCAACGTTCATTTCATAAGTCATTCAGAATTGAGCATGCTGGGCAGCATTGTATTTATCTTTTTTTGCATCCGATTTATAGTACAACTGATCCAGCCCATCCTCTTTGCCGTTCACAAAGCGGCATTTGCCTCGAGTTTCCCGGTAGTTGGACAACTTCTGAGCTTGATCGTGATTTATTTCATGCGTTATACGGGTTTTTCCCCGTTGTTGACGGCGGGGTTGATGTTGAGCATGTTGCCTGTTCTGGCTTATCTGGTCGGTGGGATACTGCTTTTCAGGTGGGGCTATTCTCATATCAGCCCGTCATTGCACCACATCGATCTTTCAGTGTCAAAAGATATTCTGTCTCTTGGATTCAAGTTCTTTGTCGTTCAGATCGGTGGTGCTATCATCAATGGCACATCATCTTTCATAATTATACAACTTATGGGTCCCAATGAGGTTACTCAATATAACATCGGTTTTCGCTACTTCAAGCTTGCTCTATTGCTGAATACGATCCTGATGGCTCCACTGTGGTCAAGTTTCACCGATGCCCTGGCGAAAAAGGACTTTGAATGGGCAAGACGGGCTATCGGGAAGATGAATATATGGTCGTTCTATCAATCCCTGCTGGTGCTTGTAATGCTCATATTATCTCCCATTGCCTATCACCTGTGGGTGGGGGATCGTGT
>VGPI01000172.1 GCA_016875595.1 Candidatus Cloacimonadota bacterium | reverse complement strand
CAATGGAAAAACTTTGGTTGCGATGTCCAGCCGGAGCAAGGATTTTACTGCCGAACCAGGCAAGAAGACCGAGATCAGTTTTCAAGTCGGAACGAAATTAGGAGAAAAAGCCCTTGCCGCTGGTATTACTCAAGTCGCCTTCGACCGCGCCGGATACAAGTATCATGGCAGAGTCAAGGCACTGGCAGACGGCGCTCGCAAAGCCGGTCTCCAATTCTAAATGGGAGGATAGTTTGAATTACGAACAGAACCAAAAAGAAGAAAAACAACTGATCGAAAAGATAGTTGAGACCAAGCGTGTCGCCAAAGTCGTGAAAGGTGGAAGAAATTTCAGCTTCAGCGCGATCGTCGTGGTCGGTGATAAAAAAGGTAAAGTGGGAGTCGGTACGGGCAAAGCGAATGAGATCGTCGATGCCATCCGTAAAGCGAAGGAAAAAGCGACCAAAGCAATGTTTGATGTACCGATCGTAAGAGGAACCATCCCGCATGAATTGATCGCTCGTTATGGTGCCAGCCGCGTTATGCTGAAGCCGGCGTCTCCGGGTACTGGTGTCATTGCCGGTGGAACTGCCCGCGCTATCTTCGAGGCAGCCGGGATCGAGAATATCCTGTGCAAATCGCTGGGCTCCAATACGCCATGCAATGTGGTCAAAGCAACGGTGATCGGCTTGAAATCCATGCGCACGGTGGCAGAAATTGCCAAACTGCGTAATAAGACAATTGCCCAACTGACCGGACAGGAGGGATCATGAAGATCAAAGTCACTCAGATCCGGAGTACGATCAACCGAAAAGAAAATCATAAGCGGATCATGAAAGCGCTGGGTTTGGGGAGAGTGGGACATTCCGCTATCCATGAAGAAAGCCCATCCGTGCTTGGCATGATCGACAAGATATCCTATTTGCTCAAGGTAGAACCCTACCATGAGACCCAGCAGGGAGAATGATCATGTTGACATTGAATAATCTTAAAAGACCTGCCGGCAAGAAGTTAAAGAAACGTCTGGGAAAAGGACAGGGAAGCGGACAAGGCAAGCAGGCAGGCCGTGGACATAAGGGCAGAAAAGCCCGTGCCGGCGGTAAAGTCCCGTCCTGGTTTGAGGGCGGACAGATGCCGATCCAGAGACGTCTCCCCAAGCGTGGCTTTAAAAATATCCATCGCATCCACTACCGCATCCTGAATCTCAACCGATTACAGGAGATCGAAGAAACCGAGTTCGACATCCCAAAACTCGAAGTGATGGGTCTGATCCCATCCAAGGGACAAAAAGGAAAATACAAAGTCAAGGTTCTGGCTGCTGTTAACCAGGAATTCACCAAAGCCGTCAATATCAAAGCAAATGCCTTCTCCAAGAGGGCACACGAGATAATCGAGAAGTGCGGCGGAAAGGCGGAGGTAGTGTAAATTGATCAATACCATCACCAATATGTTTAAAATTCCCGATCTGCGGAAGAAGCTACTTCTGACGGCTCTCTTTCTCGTATTGTACCGATTGGGTAGTTTTGTACCCGTACCCGGTGTGAATGTGATGATGCTAAAGGAGTATTTTTCCGGCGTCAGAGAATCGGGGGGTAATACCCTGTTTGGGTTGTTAGACCTGTTTGTCGGCGGGAATTTTGAACGCGCTTCCATATTTGCCTTGGGTATCATGCCCTATATCACAGCATCAATTGTTATCCAGTTGCTGGGTAGTATAGTTCCCTACTTCGAGAAGCTACGTAAAGAGGGAGCGGAAGGACAGAAGAAATTGAACCAGATAACCCGATATGGCACTGTGATGCTGGCAGCATTCAATGCTGTGGGTATTCTTGTTTGGTTATCTTCATTGCCCAATGTTGTTCCTCGTGGTGGCAGTTTGTTTTTTATCACTGGACTTTTGACTTTGGTAACAGGAACGATGATCGTCATGTGGATCGGTGAACAGATTACCGAGCACGGGATCGGCAACGGAATTTCACTAATCATCTTTGCTGGTATCATTGCTCGTTATCCTGCAGGATTCATTTTAATGGCTCAAAACATCATTGCCAATACCGGATACCTCTTCAAAGCCGGATTGGCGATTATCGTTATGGTTGCTGTTACCGCGGCGGTGATTTTCGTTACTGAAGCGGTGCGAAAGATCCCAGTGCAGTATGCCAAGCGCATAGTCGGCAGAAAAGTATATGGTGGACAAAGCACCTACATACCCCTCCGGGTTAATACAGCCGGTGTGATCCCGATCATTTTTGCCCAGTCCGTGATAATGTTTCCTGCTACAATTGCTGCCGTTATTGGTCGTGGTGGTGGGTTCTGGGTCACTCTACAGAATTGGTTGTCACCGGGAGCGGTTCTGTACACTACGCTTTATGTGTTGATGATCGTTTTCTTTGCATATTTTTACACCGCCATCGTTCTCAATCCAACCGAAATGGCTGAAAATATGCTGAAGTATGGCGGACACATCCCCGGTAAAAAACCTGGAAAAAAGACTGCAGAATACATCAATTCCGTACTTGTCCGGATCACCCTGCCGGGAGCGATCTTCTTCGCCTTTGTGGCGCTGCTGCCCGAGATCATGAGTTCCAAACTGGGATTACCTTTCTATTTTGGTGGAACCGGATTGATCATAGTGGTGGGCGTAGCTTTGGATACTTTGCAACAGATCGAATCGCATCTTACCATGCGGCATTATGACGGATTCATGAAAAAAGGTAAGTTGCGCGGACGTTCCAGCGGTAATTGATAGGAAATGATCCAGATCAAATCAGCGCGAGAGATCAATATGATACGCTGTTGTTGCCAGATCATTGCCCGACTGCTGGATGCCCTGACCGGTATAATAATACCCGGTGTATCCACCCAAAAGATCGATGAATTCGCTGATGATTTTATTCGCTCATGCGGTGCAGTCCCTTCTTTCAAGGGATACTGCATCCCTGGGCTGCTGCCTTATCCCGCAGCGATCTGTACTTCCGTCAATTCCGGTATCGTGCATGGGATTCCTAATGTGTGTACCATTCTCAATGAGGGTGACATTATCGGGATCGATGTGGGTGTGATGAAAAACGGTTATCATGGTGACGCTGCCCGCACTTATGCCGTTGGCGCTATCAGTGACGCTGCCCGGCGGCTGTTGAACGTAACCCAGGAATCGTTGCGTTTGGGGATCAGCCAGGCAATGCAGGGTATGCGGGTCGGTGACATATCTCATGCCATCGGGACTTACGTCATGGCAAACGGCTATTACGTAGCCGACAACCTTACCGGTCATGGCGTTGGCAGATCACTGCATGAAGAACCGGTGATCCCGAATATGGGTCTGCCGGGCAAGGGACCACGGCTGCAAGCCGGAATGACTTTGGCGATCGAACCAATGGTCAATATCGGCACCAACAGAGTCCGTGAAGATGGCTGGGAGTATTTCTCTGCCGATGGATCGCTCTCGGCTCATTATGAACATACCATTCTGGTTACAGAAGCTGAACCGCTTATACTAAGCATTGCGTAGAGGTTGTGTTATATGGCAAAATCCGGTGTGATCGAAGTGGAAGGTGTGGTGAAAGAAGCCCTTCCCAATACCCAGTTTCGCGTAGAACTGGAGAATGGACATGAGATACTGGCTCATAGCTCTGGTAAAATGCGCATGAATTACATTCGTATACTGCCCGGTGACAAGGTCAAGGTCGAGTTATCGCCTTATGACCTCACTCGCGGCAGGATCACATATCGTTACAAATGATGCCTGTTCAAATGAATAAGTGTCTTATACAGGGAGAATTACAATGAAAGTCAGATCATCAGTTAAGATTATATGCAAGGACTGCAAGATAATCAAGCGTCATGGCGTCATTCGCATTATCTGCAGTTCCAACCCTAAACATAAACAAAGACAGGGATAAGAGCAAGGAGGACCAACTTGGCACATATTGCTGGAATCGAAATTCCCAAAACCAAACGACTCTTTATTGGTCTTACCTATATCTATGGCATTGGCAGAACTCATGCCATCGAGATCTGCCAAAAAGCGAACATAGATCAGATGAAAAAGGTATCAGACCTGACCGTCGATGAAGAAAAAATGCTGCGTGACATTATCCAAAATGAATACATCGTTGAGGGTACTTTGCGCACCCAAGTCGCCATGAATATCAAGCGCTT
>VGPI01000171.1 GCA_016875595.1 Candidatus Cloacimonadota bacterium | reverse complement strand
CGCGACAAAGCAGGTATCCCGGCAAAAGTAGCCAGCATTGAATACGATCCCAACCGTACGGCACGCATCGCTCTGCTCCATTATGTCGATGGTGAGAAGCGTTATATAATTGCTCCAGAAGGTCTGGAAGTCGGAACCAAGGTCATCTCCGGACAGGATGTCGATATTGCCATTGGCAATGCGCTGCCTTTGGAAAGGATCCCATTGGGTTCCTTTGTCCATAATATCGAGCTCAAGCGCGGTCGTGGCGGTCAGATCGCCCGTTCCGCCGGAGCTTATGGCCAGGTAGTGGCAAAAGACGGCAATTACGTCCATGTGAAGATGCCCTCGAATGATGTTCATCTCATCCGCAAAGAGTGCATGGCAACCATCGGTCAGGTCGGCAATCCCGATCACAACCTCATCCAGTATGGCAAGGCCGGACGCAAGCGCTGGCTGGGGATCCGTCCCACCGTACGCGGTGTGGTGATGAATCCGGTGGACCATCCGATGGGTGGGGGTGAAGGTAAGTCCTCCGGTGGACGCCATCCGGTCTCACCATGGGGTAAACCCGCCAAGGGCGGCAAGACCCGCAAGCACAAGAAATACTCCGATAAATACATCGTCAAATCGACGAAGAAAAGATAGGGGAGAGAATAAATGGCACGTTCAATCAAAAAAGGACCTTTCGTTGATACGCACCTGCTGCTCAAAGTGGAGCATCTGAACAGCGAAAGCAAGAAGTCCGTAATCAAGACCTGGTCACGCCGTTCAGTGATATTGCCCGACTTTATCGGTCATACGTTTTCAGTTCACAACGGACACAAGTTCGTTCCGATCTATGTAACTGAAAACATGGTGGGGCATAAGCTGGGGGAATTCTCTCCTACCCGTACCTATCGCGGTCACAAAGAAAAGAAGAAAAAGGGTAGATAGGAGTAAACAATGGAAGCAAAAGCAACTCTTCGTTTTACCCGCGGATCAGCCCGCAAGGCACGCCTGGTGCTTGATACCATCCGTTACAAACCGGTCGATCAGGCACAGAGCATGCTCCAGTTTTCCCGTCGCCGGGCTGCCACTGTGATCTACAAACTCCTCAAATCCGCCGTCGCCAATGCCCAGCAGAAAGACCCCAAGGTTGATCTGAAACAGGTGTTTGTAACCAAAGCCGTTGCCGATGAAGGTCCGCAGATGAAGCGTTATATGCCCAGAGCTCAAGGCCGGGCATATATGATCAACCGGCCCACCTGTCACATCTCCCTTGAGATCCAAACCATAGAATAGGAGAAAACCATGGGACAAAAAATCAATCCAACTCTGCTTCGTCTCGGAATCAACAAGGAAACTGAATCGGTATGGTTTGCTAATGGAAAGACCTACGTGGATTTTCTCCAGGAAGATATCGTCATCCGTAACTATATCCACAAACGCTTATTTGACAAGATGATCTCCCGGGTCAAGATCACCCGCAAGACCAGTTCGATCAATATCGATATTCATACCGCCCGTCCGGGACTGGTGATCGGTAAGAAGGGTGAGGACATCGAAAAGCTGCGTAACGAACTCAATGTTCTGATCAATAAGAACAAACCCTCGCAGATCACCGTGTCCATCAATATCGAACAGATCGACAGACCCTGGCTGGATGCGCATCTGGTGGGCAAAGACGTTGCCCGTCAATTGGAGGAAAGGGTATCTTTCCGCCGGGCGATGAAGAGAGCCATCCAGAATGTAATGAAAGACGGTGCTCAGGGGATCAAAGTTCAGGTATCGGGACGACTCGGCGGTGCAGAGATTGCCCGTACCGAAAGATACAAACAAGGTAGGACGCCGCTTCATACCCTGCGTGCCAATATCGACTATGCCGTGGTGACAGCAAATACCACCTATGGCGTGATCGGGATCAAGGTATGGATATACAAGGGCGACATCCTGAAGTGAGGAGAATGTAAATGTTAGCACCCAAAAAGATAAAACATCGCAAACAGATGAAAGGCAGACGCAGCGGACTGGCTTGGACCGGTTGCCAGGTGAGTTTTGGTGACTTTGGGCTGATCGCGCTCGAGGATGCCTGGATCACCAGCCGGCAGATTGAATCCGCCCGTATTGCGATCACGCGTCACATGAAACGTATAGGCAAGGTCTGGATCAGGATTTTCCCCGATAAACCGGTCACCAGCAAGCCAGCTGAAACCCGTATGGGCAAGGGCAAAGGTGCCCCCGATCATTGGGTAGCCGTGGTTCAGCCCGGTCGCGTCCTCTTTGAATTGGAAGGGGTGGATGTCAAGATCGCCAAGGAAGCTATGCGTCTGGCATCACATAAATTACCTATTAAGACCCGTATGGTCGCCCGTGAAGGAGTCGAGTTATGAAAGCCGATGAAATTCGAGAACTATCCGTCGAGGATATGGGACATAGATTGGAAGAACTGCGTATTGAGCTGTTTAACCTGCGGTTTCAAAAAGCTAAAAACCTGCTCGACAATCCCGACCGGATCCGCTTGGTCAAACGCGACATCGCTCGCCTTCTGACCATCCTAAAACAACGTCAGATTAAGCAGTGAGGTGAAGCATGGCACTTGGACGTAAACAAATCAAACAAGGAATTGTAGTCAGCGATAGAAGTGATAAGACCATTGTGGTCAAGGTTGAACGCCAATTCATTCACCCGCTCTACAAGAAAACAGTGCGCCGTCATAAGAAGTTTATGGCTCATGATGAGCAGAATGAAGCAGAGACCGGTGATGTGGTCCAGATCCGCGAACATCGGCCGATGAGTGCGCGCAAGAACTGGATATTGCATAAAATAGTGGAAAAAAGGAAGTAAAGGGGTTTTGGAATGATTCAGGCACAGACCATATTGAATATCGCCGATAACTCCGGTGCCAAAAAAGCCATGTGCATCAAAGTACTGGGTGGCACCAGACGGAAATATGCTTCCGTCGGAGATATTATTGTCATAGCGATCAAGTCAGCCACTCCCGGTGGCAAAGTCAAGAAAGGAACCGTGGAGAAAGCCGTGATCGTGAGAACAGCCAAGGAAATCAGACGTAGCGACGGCTCGTATATCCGCTTTGAGGATAATGCCGCCGTAATTATCGATGACAAGCATGAGCCCAAAGGTACCCGAATCTTTGGTCCGGTCGCCCGTGAACTGCGCGAGCATCACTTCATGAAGATTGTCTCGCTGGCTCCGGAAGTGTTGTAGGAGGAATCATGCCAGATAGATTAAGGATCAAAAAAGGTGATTACGTAGTTGTGCTTTCCGGTGATGACAAAGGTAAAAAAGGGCGCGTCCTGAAGGCGTTTCCCAAAGATAAAAAAGTCATTGTCGAGAAAGTGAACATGATCAAGAAACACACCAAGCCGTCACAACGCAATCCACAAGGCGGTATTGTCAGCAAGGAAGCCCCGGTTTATGCATCCAAGGTGATGCTCTTCAGTGACAAACTGAATACTGTGACCAAGCCGGTATTCGTTCAACGGGAAAAGAAACGCATCCGCGTTTGTAAGAAGACCGGTGATGAATTGTAATGGAGATAACGATGAACCGTGTAAAAGAGTATTATAAATCCAATGTCATCCCAGCTTTGAAAAAGCGATTTGGATATGCCAATCCTCATCAGATCCCTAAGCTGGAGAAGATCATCGTCAGCATGGGAGTAGGTGCAGCCACTCAAAACAAGGCGCTACTGGATAACGCAGTGAAAGACCTGGAACAAGTGACCGGCCGTAAAGTGATCATCACCAAGGCGCGGAAATCCATATCCAATTTCAAGTTGCGCCAGGGAATGCCAATCGGCTGTAAAGTCACTCTGCGTAATGAAGTGATGTATGAATTTATCGATCGTCTGATCTCGATCGTGATCCCCCGGATGCGTGACTTCCGCGGTGTTCCGGTCAATGCCTTCGACGGACGTGGCAACTATTCTCTTGGGATCAAGGAACAGACAGTTTTCCCAGAAATCGAATACGATAAAATTGATATGATCCGAGGTCTCAATATCACGATCGTAACCTCGGCAAAAACCGATGAGGAATGCCGGGAATTGCTCAGAGAACTTGGCATGCCATTCCAAAAAACGGAATAAAGGAGAATACCTTGGCAAAGACATCATTGATTGTTAAACAAAAAAGAACCCCCAAGTTCAAAGTAAGAAAATACAACCGCTGTATGCTGTGTGGACGCCCGCGTGCCTATATGCGCGGATTTGGGATGTGC
>VGPI01000170.1 GCA_016875595.1 Candidatus Cloacimonadota bacterium | reverse complement strand
TGCCACGAACCCATGGGTTCCAGCTTTTGCTACGCTCTGGTACCAGCCATAATGGTCAAAGCTGCTGTGCGTAAACAGAAATTCTCCGGAGGAAGTATATAGCACCAGATAATTACGCGGATTATGGGGTGTGGCATAAGCTCCCACCGCTGCCAGGTTGCCATCCGCTGTTTCGCAAACGCCATTATATTCACCGCTTCCCCCCACTTGCTGCCACACCACGTTACCGGTATAAGTCGCACATAGGATGAAGCCCTCACCATCATCTTTCCCAACGGCAAAGATCTCTCCGGCAGAGGTTTGGACTGCCTGATTGAGCATCTGAGTGCCCATTCCGTCTCCACTGTAGGTCTCTTCCCATACTATTTGCATGCTGGAATTAAAGCGCACCAGTAGTCCATCCGATCCACGCGACCCAGCCAGCAGATAACCGCCGTCCCCACATGCCACCAGGTATTTTACGCTATTTGCCGTGCCAACTGTGGCGACATTTACGGGATCGCCCATGGGTTGTCCGGTGGTACTGTATTGACTGATCTCGATATATGCACTGGAGCCGGAACCGCGGTTTCGATAGGTATGAAACGTGCCGGTTGCCGGATTGGCACAATAGTTGACCGGCACGCTGTAAAAGAGATGGTGGCTGCTTACTTGGGCGGTGCCGGGATTTATGGTCATTTTGTAAGCTCCCCAGCCATTGTCCAGGGAAGTGCAACCGATAAAAACCTCGCCATTATTCAGTAGCTTGGCATATATGGCACGGGTTCTGCTTGCCTGGATTTCACTCAAAACATATACATTGCCCCATACGATCTCTCCCGTTGACGTATGTCTCACCACAAGGGGGTATTCCACATAACCGCCATTGTACATGCTACTTTTGTACCCCACGCTTAATATATCTCCTCCGGGAAGCTCAAGGACGCAATTTACCGAACTCTCTCCGTCGCTGTTGCCCAGTGGATTATCAGTATAATTCCACGCTTCATTAAACACCAATTCTGCAGCTATGGATGAAACCGCCAAAACCATAAGGGCTATGACTATAAATCTAAACATGTTATCTCCTAATGTAGTGGTGTAGCCACTTTTCTGAGAGCGATAGTTTGTCAAATGAAATGTATCGGAAGAGAAATATCATCCAAGACCCATGCTCACAAAATATGTGCGGTTTGTAACGGTATATAACTATTGAATAATATGTTAAATGATATCGAGCACCTCTCTCATCAAACCGGCTGTTATCACGGAAACCAGATACTCTACAACAACCGGTGTTGGTGATTCATTTATCTGAGCAGTGGTTTACTGACGGTGATTTACCTACTCCATTTATGATTAATATCGTTGGTATCTCTCACAGTATAACAAGCAAGAAGGAACACCGTTGGGTATATAGAGCATTCTGCATAAAATCCGCCGATTTCTCTTGACGAAAACCCCAGCTTAGGTATTTTGTTAACCATCTAAATACTAAAAGGAGAACGATGATGTCCGATTCCTTTTTCAAGGCGATCGCAGATGGCAACCGGAGGCGGATCCTTTTGCTCTTGAGAAAGCATTCGCGTTTGAGTGCGGGTGAGATCGCAGAGCATTTTGAGATCACCAAGGCTTCCGTGAGCGATCATCTCAAGGTCTTGCGTCATGCGGGATTGATCGCAGCGGAAAAGAAAGGGCAGTTCATCTATTACCGGTTGACGACGACGGTGTTTGAGGACATGGTCAATTGGGTTTTGGATTACATCGAACAAAAAGAGGTGGAAGATGAAAAGAATGGTTAATTTCAAATGGTCGTTGGTCGTGATCACCCTGCATCTGATTGCGGTGCTCTATTTTGTGAATGCTTTGGAGCCGAACACGCAGATCCCGTCGCATTGGAATTATGCCGGCGAGGTGGATGGATATCTATCGGTTACAGGCATGGTGCTGTTTGGCGTTGGTTTTGGGATCGGGATCTTTTTACTGTTGTTTCTGATGCCCTATTATTCCCCCTGGTACAGGCGGTTTGAACAACGCTTCGAGCGTTTGATGCCATCCCTGAGCTTTATTCTGGTGCTGTTTTTTGCCCTGATCAACGTCTATTCCTTTTATCTGGCAAAGTTTCCCCAGTTCCAGCCCCGCATGAATGTAATCTTGGTATTGGTGGGTCTGCTGCTGGTGTTTCTGGGTAATCTCCTGCCCAAGGTGCCACGCAATTTCTTCATCGGCATCCGCACGCCCTGGACGCTGTCCAACGATGAGGTCTGGTATCAGACGCACCGGATCGGCGGGGTGTTTTTTGTGATCGGCGGGCTGATTCTGGCGCTCAAGGGGATCATCTTGCAGAGTCATCAGTCGTTTCAGCTTATCACCACGGTGGCGGCGATCCTCGCGGTACTCTATCCCGCGGTGCATTCCTTCATCATCTACAAGAAACTGAAAGCACAATAGAATGGCAGTGGGATATCGATACCGCTGAGTATTATCAGCGGCTTTTCCTCCCCTTGTAAGCAGATTTGCTCTTGCGGCTCAGAGATGATTCCACGCTGCTGATGGAGATCGCTTTGCCCTTGAATTTCACGCGGGGAATCGCTTTGAGTAGCTGGTATTCGTAGGTGCTGTCCAGTTCAATGAGCAGGTGTTTGTCATAGATCTCGATCTGTCCGATCTCAATGCTGCGGGTAACGCGTAACTGGTTGATATAGCGCATGATCTCGCGCTTGGTTACTGCATCTGCTTTGCCGATGCCGAGCCGGAAGGTCTTGAACTGGAAAGTGCTCTTATCCGCTTTTTTAGCGCCATCGGTAACCACGTCCAGGTCGTTGAGGTTCTTGTAGTAACTGAGGAAGCGGTTAAATTCCACTGAAACGAAGCGCTGGATCAGTTCTTCACGGCTCATCCAGCTCAGTTTTTTATAGACATTGGGCAGGAAACTGTCGATCTGTTCCTGATCCACTTCGATCCGTTCGACCATATCGATGAAGTTATAGAGCTGTTTTTCGCAGATCTCGCGTCCTCCGGGCACCCGGGTGAAGACAATCTCACGACCGAGCCGTCTTTCGATCGCCTGGAGCGCCGTCATTTCCTTGCTGTGAATGATGCTGAGGGAAATGCCTTTTTTACCGGCTCTGCCGGTTCTGCCGCTACGATGGATATACAGATCCGGTTCGGTGGGCAGATTGTAATTGATGATATGGCTGAGGTCATCGACGTCCAGACCGCGGGCAGCGACATCGGTGGCGACAAGAAGGCGCACATATTTGCTGCGAAAGCGGTTCATGACAAGTTCACGCTGACCCTGTGAGAGATCCCCATGCAGGGCATCGGCGTTGTATCCATCCTGTTGAAGCTTATCGGCGATTTCCTGGGTCTCATGGCGGGTGCGGCAGAAGATGATGCCATAGATATTGGGATTCATGTCAGCGATCCGCTTGAGCGCCAGATACTTATCGCGGGCATGAACCTTGTAGTAATAGTGCAGGATATTGCCTACGCCCTGCTGTTGATCTGCCACGCCGATCTGATGTGGCTCTTTGAGGAAGGTATCCGCCAGCTTCACCACCGTCTGAGGCATGGTGGCGGAAAAGAGCAGGGTCTGACGGGCTTCGGGACAGCAACTGAGGATGGCAAAGAGTTCCTCCTGAAAGCCCATATTGAGCATCTCATCGGCTTCATCGAGCACCAGGCAAGTCAATTGCTCGAGTTTGAGCAGGTTCTGACGGATCAGATCATAGACTCTGCCGGGAGTTCCGGCTACGATCTGCGCTCCGGCTTTGAGGGCGTCCTTTTGCTTTTGCATTGACGCACCGCCATAGACGGCTGCCAGTTTGATCCGGGGCATATATCTGGTGAAATCGGTAAAATCGGAATGGATCTGCAGGCATAATTCACGCGTGGGACAGAGGATCAGGGTCTGCACCGCAGCGAGTTCGATATTGGTATGATTGAGGATGGGAAAGCCGAAAGCGGCGGTCTTGCCGGTGCCGGTCTGAGCTACGGCGATCAGGTCGCCCGCGTTTTCCAAGAGCCAGGGGATGCACAATTCCTGGATCGGGGTCGGGTTATAGTATTTCAGTTCCGCTGCAGCACGTAGCAAGGGCTCCGGTAGGATGAGGTCGATGAATTTTGTCACGATCGATTCCTTTTCTTTGAATTTGGTAACCACTTATTGGAGGGGTGCGATTTGTAAAGAGTTAATCTGGTAAACCATATACTGAACCCCAAAAGTGC
>VGPI01000169.1 GCA_016875595.1 Candidatus Cloacimonadota bacterium | reverse complement strand
CCACAGCGCCAGCATCCCCGCAAAAGGTCCAATGCCCACCCATACGCAAAAGATGATCGCCCAGACGATCGCTTCGATCGAACGAAAGACCGTGGCGACAGTCCGGATCAGGATATAGACCAGCTTACTCAACCCGGAGCCGGACATCAGATTCTGGGCAGCTAAGAAACTGATCAGAAAGGCAAAGGGGATCGCCAATACCGTCGCCATCAACGCCAGATAGATCGTCTCGATCAGGGCGTGGAGCATCGGCACCAGATCCGCGGTATTGGGGCTGAAAATGCCGTTGATGATGCCCGAGGCATTATTGAATTGTGTAAAGAAGGCGACGGGCTTGATCTCCACGATCATCCAACCCATGATAAAACTTACGAGGATGGCGATCCAGATCTCGGCATGCCAGGTTCTTAATCCGGGGTTCCGGGTATCATCGCCGGCGCGGAAAACCCTTTTACCAAGGGAGCCGGGGATCAGAGCAAAACCCAGCGCCGGCAGTAATGGAAAGAGCAGGATGGCAATACCGGGAATAGTAAACTCCCATTGCCTCGCCACCATCCACGCCAGGCAGGCGCTGATGTAAAGCCAGAACAGATATTCTAACGCACTTATCTTGATCAAACGCATGGGGCGTCTTTATTCGCCCCTGCCTTTGACGTCAAGCATTTTCCTCTTGCCTTTGAGCAGATTGGCATTTGTCACCACGGTTTGTTGTAGGGTCGCTTTCCCTCAGCGACCCATCGGGGCAGATTGGCATTCGTCACCACGGTTTGTTGTAGGGTCGCTTTCCCTCAGCGACCCATCGGGGCAGATTGGCATTCGTCACCACGGTGATCGAACTCGTAGCCATGGCGATTTCGGCGATCACCGGATGCAACAATCCAAAGACCGCCAGCGGAATGGCGACCAGATTGTAAAAGAAAGCCCAAAAGAGATTCTGTTTGATCTTTCCAAAAGTCATGACCGAGAGATTGACCGCTGCCAGCAGTGTCTGCAAGTCACTGCGGACTATGGTGATATCAGCGGTCTCAATGGCTATGTCTGTCCCCTGACCCAGGGCGATACCAATGTCGGCTTGTTTAAGTGCAGGAGCATCATTGATCCCGTCACCGACCATTGCCACACAGCCGTATTTTGCCTGCAAGTCCTTGACATGCTGCGCTTTATCGGCTGGCATGACCTCGGCAATGAATTCATCTATGCCGGCTTGAGCGGCAATGGCAGCAGCGGTCTGACGATTGTCTCCACTGATCATAATGGTTCGGATACCCTTGTCTCTCAGTCCTTTGACCACTTCCGCAGCTTCCGGCTTCAAGGTATCGGCGATCAAAAATACTCCCAAGACCTTATGCTTATCCGCCAGAAAGACCCGGCTGGCATAGTTGTAGCCATTGCTAAGATTCTCCACCTGTGGATGCGCAATGACAATGCGGTTTTCCTCCAAAAATGCAGCCGACCCGAGATAATACTCCGTTCCCCCGATCTCAGCCCTTACTCCTTTGCCGGTGAATGACTTAAAGTTGCCGATCGCCCCATCCGTAGAGTCGCTTTCCCTCAGCGACCCAAATGCCGAATCGGAGTTCGGCATCCCGACCATATCCTCCGTAGGGTCGCTTTCCCTCAGCGACCCATCGGACAGGGCGGATTGGAATCCGCCCCCACGGTTTGTTGTAGGGTCGCTTTCCCTCAGCGACCCATCGGACAGGGCGGATTGGAATCCGCCCCCACGGTTTGTTGTAGAGTCGCTTTCCCTCAGCGACCCATCGGACAGGGCGGATCGGAATCCGCCCCCACGGTTTGTTGTAGGGTCGCTTTCCCTCAGCGACCCTTCGGACAGAGCAGATTGGCATTCGCCCCCACGGTTAGTCATAGGGTCGCTCTCCTGAAGCGACCTATTCGTGTTTATCCCCATTTCCTGCGCTTGTTTGACAATCGCCTGCGACAGTGGATGTTCCGATCCTGCCGCTATGGCTGCTGCGATCTCCATTACATGCTTTTCGCTTTCATTCAGATTGATCGTTTTCAGCAGTTGCGGTTTCCCGCTGGTCAGCGTTCCCGTCTTGTCAAAGACCATCACGCGGACGTCTTTCATCGTCTGCAGGGTCTCGCCATTGCGGATCAGGATGCCGCGTTGCGCTCCCATTCCGCTCCCCACCATCAAAGCCGTCGGCGTTGCCAATCCCAAAGCACAGGGACAGGCGATCACCAACACTGCGATCGATGCCATAAAAGCCGCCCCTATACCCTGGTTAGGAAGATTCAAGGGTAAAAACCGGATGATCACTGCAGAAAGTGCCGTCATCGTACCCGGAACGATCAGCCAGAGCGCAAAGGTGAGCCCAGTGAGGATAAGGATAGCTGGAACAAAGACGGATGTGATCCGGTCTGCCAGCACCTGGATCGGCACTTTGGAGTGTTGTGCCTGCCGAACCAGTTTGATCACCTGCGCCAGAAAGGTATCGCTGCCCACATTCGTGGCTTTGACCTGGATAACGCCATCCAGATTGAGCGTGGCACCCAGCACTTTATCATTGACCGTTCCGGTCACGGGCAGTGATTCACCCGTTGCCATTGATTCGTCAATGCTGGTTGTTCCCGAGACGATAATGCCGTCGGTGGCGATCTTCATCCCCGGTTTCACGATAAAGATATCGCCCGCTTTTACCTGGTGAACCGGTACTTCCGTCTCGATCTCGTCCCGGATGATAAGTGCTGTTTTAGCACCGAGGTTGAGCAGTTTGCGGATCGCTTCCGATGCCTTGCCCCGTGCCCGGTTCTCCACATACCTGCCAGTCAGGTGAAAAGCCAGGATCATCGCCGCCAGTCCGGCAAAGGCATGACCCTGAATCCCTTCAAAGGCATAGCTAAGCGGGATCGGGATCAGGGAAGCGACCGCACCCAGGGCGATAAGCACATCCATGTTTGCCGAACCGTTACGCACCGATCGCCACGCCGAGACAAAGACCCGCCTTGCCGGGATCAGCATCGCCGCCAGCGAGAGTACAAACATCGTCCACATATCAAATTCGTGTCCAATGATCATCTCCCCGCCGATCATGTGCGGCAGCATAAAGATCATAATTATCAGCGTGATCGCCCAGGTTATCCACATCCGCTGACGCGCCACCTGCATCAGGCGGACGGCTTCGTCCTCATCCGGCAAATCATCCTCCCGCACCGTAAAACCCAGCCCGACGATCGCCTGCCGGATCTTATCCGGATCAAGCTTCCGGTCGTCATATTCCACGCTGGCTTCTTCCAATGCCAGATTCACGTTGGCTCTGATCATACCCGGCATCTGCCTCAGGGTTTTTTCCACCCGGGCACTGCAGGATGCACAATGCATCCCGTTGATGCCGATTGTCTTTATCTGTTTCATCACTCCTCTATTTCCAGTCCGGTACCGCTGTGGCAGACCGATCTTACCTGAATCAATAAGGCAATATCATACCAACAAGATGGTAACAGCGGGAAGTCCGGGAATAATCATCGCGTCTGCGTCGATCAAAAGAGATGTGTCCCACCTCTAACAAACTCACTGTCATTCCATCAAATAGAGATATTCCTCGTTGTAATAGGCGATCCTGACATATTCCTCCGAATCGTCATAACCTACCTGTAGCCAGCGAGTGGGCGAAAATGTCCAGATCAATGCGCTCTCACTATCAACATAGGACATGTCATCGCCATGCAAGCTGACCATCCAGTCCGTTACATCATCCTCAATACCTTCATAAATCAGAAGAAATATGACCCACATCACCACCGTATCATCATCCGGATCAACATACACATACACTGTTGTCTCTTCTTCCGTTGATTCGTGGCTAAAAACATAGCTTGTGCAACCTAAGCCGGCGAGCGTAAAATCGCTCTCAATCAATTTATCGATCACGGAATCGATGGGTTCATCGTAGGTGATATCGTAAGCTCCTGTCTGGGCAGACAATACCATGACGATAGTGATCAGAATCGCGGGTAATACAGTTTTTTTCATATTGAACTCCTTTTCGGTCTATCGGTGACATAATAATCAAAACTGAGCCTATGCCACAGTTATTTCGAGGCGAAAATCTCAACCGATGTCAGATTGATCAGGACCGTAGCTGGGATCCGGAAATCTGATTGCGTGGTGGATCGAGGTCTGAACTGCTGGATGGGTCGCTTTCCCTCAGCGACCCATCGGACAGGGCGGATTGGAATCCGCCCCCACGGTTTGTTGTAGGGTCGCTTTCCCTCAGCGACCCATCGGACAGGGCGGATTGGAATCCGCCCCCACGGTTT
>VGPI01000168.1 GCA_016875595.1 Candidatus Cloacimonadota bacterium | reverse complement strand
CGCCCGGCGATTCCGACTCCGGACCTCAGACCGCGGACTCTGGTTTTCGGACTATCCTCGTTTACATCGGGCATGACTATCGGCGGATCTTTGTCTTTGAGTCAGGTCATCCGGATTCCGGTGGTGATGCGGCGCCGAGGGAGATCTCCTCTACGGTTGCACTCCGATGGGTAGATACATTCCCTTTGCAAATCACCCAGCCCAATCCATCGCCGGAGATCATCTATTCCAAGCTATCCTTGGTTTTGGATGAAGCCCAATTGGACAGCATCCGGAGAATTTGCTTTTGCGGGGACTTTGCCACGTCGGAAGTCGTGGATTATGTCCAATCCCAGTACGAGGATGTGGCGGTCGAGTTCTTTGTGTTTAACCAATCTCCGGTCCTCGCACCGCGGCCGCCGGATGCCGGTCTGCCGATAGCGCTGGATGAGGAAAAGACGCTCATCTGGGACCGCCAGTTCCTGGCCCAGTATGTCATGCCTATAGCTCTGGCTTACAAAGCTCTGCACCCCGATCTCCCGATCTTCACCCGGAGCAATTTCCTCCCGCTTAGGGTCGTTGAGGGTCAAAAAGTATTCAAGATTGCCTGGCATGGCTTTATCGTGCTGGGAATCCTCTTTATCCTCACCTCTTTAGGTACCTACCGCGTTCTCGCCGCAAACTTCGATCTGATCAAAAGCAAGCGGATCCTGAAACAACGCGGCGAAGATCTGATCAAAATGAAACAGGCTGCTCTCGAGATCGACCGGATCAATGAAGAAATTTCCTCTCAACAGCAAAGCCTGATCGTGATCCGCGGGCTGCTCGATGGTAAAAATCAATGGACAGCGCTCCTCTCCACTCTGATGACTGAGATGAATGCCCGCCCCCTCACCTGGCTCACCAATCTCCGCAAAGAAGGTTCTGGCATCTTGATCAGCGGGATCACTAACCGCCGCGATAATGTGGTCTCTTTGGCCAATGTCCTACCCCTCAGCAAGATCAATAAGGTTGTTCACCGGGAGATTCGGGAGCGGAGTTTTTGGAGCTTTGAGATCCTGGCTTCATTACCCCCCATCGATTGGATCGGCATGATGGAGAAGGAACTGGAGGATCTCAGCTCCCCGTCCGCGCCCTCTCAACCCGTAGGGGCGCTTTCCTTCCGCGCCCCATCCGCACCCTCTCAACCCTCCCAACCCAGATCTGATAAACCCCCGGACTCCGGACCGCGGGCTCCAATCCATTTTGGCATCCGCCCGATCGACGAGCAGTTCCTCCTGCGGCCCGATGACGCCATGCTGCCCGCCAACCGCCCCGATGTCCGCGCCTATTGGCAATTTATCGATTCCGTCCGGAAAGGAAATATGTGGGCTTTCCAAGACAAAGGTGCGGCCTTTCTCAAAGATCACCCCGATAGCCCATTGTTACCTGTGGTACGCTGGCGGCTGGCATACCGGTATTATTTGGACCGCCAGCCGGATCTGGCGGGGCAATTTCTGAGCCCGATGCTCCAGGAGATGGACCAAAACCTCCCTTATGCCCTGTTTCTGGCTGGTCGGATCGCTCTGGCCAAGGGCGATCCCCGCTATCAGGATCATTACCGCTCCCTTCTGCGCGATCATGCCAATCACCTCTTATCGAAGCAGGTCACGCAGGATCTGGCTGAATTGAACAAGTGAGGTTCAGATGACGAATACACAACGCAATACCCTGGTCCTGACCGCCCTCCTGATCCTGGCTTTCTTTGGGGGAGGCTGGTTATTACGTACGATCGGACAGAAAAAAATTGATACCGATCAAAAGATCACCATCGTCGCCAACCAGATCGCTTCCATTGAACAACAGCTCTCCCAGATCGGCGACCTCAAGCGACAATTAGAGATCCACAAACAACTCATCGCCCATCAGTCAAAAATCATCTTCCTCGAGGATACTCCCACCATTACTTACCGCTATCTCCTCAAGATGATGGCATGGATGAAACGTAATGTCATCTTCGATTTTGCCCTCAAATCAAGCGGTACCGATGCCAACCTGTGGAACCAGTATGTGATCAACGGCAGAGCAAGTTATACCAACCTGCTGCCTCTGGTTCAGAGCATCGAGTACCAAAGGGCGCTGTTGACCCTCGATGAATTGTCCATTGCGGCGGATAACGTAGCCGATAGCGATACCGTGTCCTTTTCGGCGGTTTTCCGCACCCATTACAGCCCTACGGGCATAGATCCTGAAATGGTCAAGCCCAAATCATACTCTCCGACCCCCTTGCGCTATCAACCTTTCCGGATCAGGGTATATGACGTGATCCCCCCGCGTGAGATCGATCCCGATCTGCTCAGGATCGAAAGTTCCGTGCTCATTGGATTGAGTCCGAGCCGGATCTTTGTCCGCGATGAGCGGGGGATCATCCGGATCCTCTCGGTCGGCGATCCCGTTGCCCTGGGATATCTCGACCGGATTGACCTGGTCGGGGAAACAGCCGTCTTTAAGATCAATTATTATGGCCTCTATGAAGACAAGACACTAACGTTAAAGAAGAATTGACGAGGTATCCAATGAAGTATCTACCGATAATAATATGCCTGGCGATTTATAGCGTGGCGCTGTTTATGCCTCTGCCCGCCCAAACCCAGCCAGCACCTGAGGAAACAGTATCACTGACCGAAGCTACGCATATCAATGATGCGGTGCTAATCCTGGACAGTTTCGCATGGAAATATCAGCGGCGCAAGATCGTCAATCTGAGCAGTTTCAATGGTGCGATCAATATCCCCCTGACCAGTGTTACCTGGCGCAAAGCTCTGGAACTGATCGCCATGCGTAATCAATTGCTGATCGAGGACAAACCCGGGTTCATCGCCCTTATCGATGTTGTCGTGTCCCGTGAGGACGCTCAGGAGGCAGCTGCGGCGGATTTTGATGTCGGAACCAATCAGGTCCGGATCACAGCTACAGCTCTGGTGGCTGACCGGGCTTATCTACGTGGATTGGGAATCGACTGGTCCACGTTGTTGGATGGGAAGGTGCAGCTTAATGCCAGTTTTTCTGGGGCGTCCAATATCGCCAGTGATCTGTTTGGGCTCTCAGCGTCCCGGATCACCACTTATGATGGGCAACCTATCGAGGTCAACACTCTGCTCAATGTGATCGAATCCAATCAGCAGGGATCGGTTATGGCAAATCCCAGCATTGTGGTCAATTCCGGGAAACAGGGGTTTATTCAGGTGGGCCAGGATATCTCCGTGAAACTGAAGGATGAAGCCGGCAACACCATCGACACGTTCTTTTCCACTGGGATCATCCTCAATGTGAAACCCACGGTGGTCAGGGTCGATACCCTCGACGTTATTCATCTGACCGTTTCGATCGAACGCAGTTCCGCCTCTCCCGGCGCCGTCAGCACGGTCATTAACAAAAACACCTCATCCACCGAACTGATCCTCTACGACGGGGAGGAAACCGCGATCGGCGGCTTGTATGATACCGATGAATTACGGGTGCGCAGCGGGATCCCGATCCTGAAGGATCTGCCCTGGTGGGTTTTTGGGATCAGGTATCTGACCGGATTCAGCACGTATGAGAAAAAGGAACGGGAAACGGTGATCATCATCAAAGCCGAAGTCATCGACAGCGTGATCGAGCGGGCTCGTAACCGGAAGTAAGCACCGATGAAGATCGCCACCCGGATCAGTTTGCTGTTCCTTGTTATATTTATTGCCTTTGGCGGATTCTTTTACCTGTTCTACTCCATCAAGGGGAAGGAATCACGCCTCTATGTGGAGGCTGATGATTTCCAACGCCGGCAGGCGATCGATTCATTTGTGGGGCTGAAACAGTCACAATACATCGATTTGACCGCTGATCTCAGCACCAATTCCGGGCTGCTCGCCTTCGTCCGGAGCCCGAAGGCAGAATGGGGAAACATCCATCTCAAACCCCTTATTGCATCTCATGACCTCGATCTGGTACAGGTTTACGACCGTCAGCGCCGTCTGGTCTATGGCCGGGCGGAGGGAGATAACGGCGATCTGGCGGATTTTGTCTTTGACCGAACCCTGTTAGACAGCTTGTCCACCCAGCGCCACACTACTTGTATCTCCAAGTGGAACAACCGCTTGCTGATGATCGCCGGCTCGGTGGTCCATCCCGCTGCGGATACTTCCATGACCTCTCGTCCCGAGGGCTGGCTGATCGTCGGAAAGGTCTGGGATCATGCCTATCTGAGCGACCTGGCTAAGTCTCTGAATTATACCATGCGGATCAGTATGACTTTTCCCCGGGACCTGGAGGAAACGCAGACTCAA
>VGPI01000167.1 GCA_016875595.1 Candidatus Cloacimonadota bacterium | reverse complement strand
GGTTGATGCCCTGTCATAACAGGATCTGATCAACTGATAGGTAAAGGCCTGAGGTGTATTGACCTGTACCAGCCGATTACGGTCGAGGGTGCGAACCACTCTCGTCTTCTCGACTTCTTTGATGGTGTATTTGGCTTCGGTGACCGGGATCACTGCTTTATAGCGTTTCACCTTACGGTATAGTTCTCTTAACAGACCTGTCGTTACAAAGGGTCGAACGCCGTCATGGATCATCACATAACCGGTCTCGGAAGGACAGATGCGGAGGGCATTATGGACGGACTCCTGTCTGGTCAACCCCCCGGCGATAACCCGTATCAGAGACGCATTTTGCTGATAAATCCGCCTGATCATATCCTTCACCATCGGAATGTCTTCGGCGGGTACCGTGACCACGATCTGATCCACCGGATCAAATGCGACAAAAAGACCTATCACCAAAGCCAGCAATGGCTTACCACCAAATTCCAGATATTGTTTTCTTACTTCTCCCGGCAACCGGATCCCCTTACCCCCGGCAGTGACAATGGCGGTCAATTCTGATGGGATAACCATTGGTACATCACCTTGCTGTTTTGTCGGACGGCTCGGACGCGTTCTTCCATCGCCAGTTGCCTGAGCACTTTGCAGACCTCGTTGATATGCAAACAAAGCGTTTGCGCCAGATCCTCCGCGGCTGATGGCTTTCTGATCAGGACACTCCTGATGGCTTCAATGGTGTCGGCATCCAGAGGTTCCCGCGGTCGTTCATACTTGATCCGGGCGATTATTTCGACCGGTGCAACGATGCTTTGAGCGATGATCTGACGGGCATGATGCAGGGTCTGCCGCGAAGCTTCCGTTACCCATTCCTCCGTTCCCGGTCGATCCAGTGAATTGATCTGCACCTTGTCCGGCTTGATCAATTGAACGGCATGCGCCAGCTTGTCGAGTTCCTCGTCGGTATCGTTAAGTCCCGGAACGATAAAAATCTCCAGCCAGAGTTTGTGCTCATATTCCTGCCGCAGGGAGATCAAGCCAGCGATCAGATCATCGGCACGCAAGCCGGCCAGCGGGCGGTTGATCTGTTCAAAGATATCCTGGCTAACGGCATCCAGCGAAGGCAGGATCACGTCACAGGGCTGGATCACCCGGCGCACTTCCGCATCGGCAAACAGCACACTGTTGCTGATCAAACATAGAGCATATTCGGGATAGTGTGATTTTAGGTAAGCGATCAGTTCTCCCAGCCGGCTATAAAGCGTGGGCTCACCCGCACCGGAAAATGTGATGTAATCCAGATTGGGTCTGGCCGATAAATAGGAGTCCAGCTCAGCGACGACCTGATCGAGGGGAAAGAATTCCTGCCTCGTCACCGCCAGATCGGTGGTCTGGTGCACCTCACAATAAACGCAATTCAACGGGCAATGCTTATAGGGCACCAGATCAACGCCCAGGGATATACCGAGCCGTCGTGATATGACCGGGCCAAACAGGTGCTTCAGATGCATCGCCATCTAAAAGGTGGTGCCAAACTGCAAATGCGGTTCCCAGCTTTGGTCTTCGACGTTATAGGCATAGTCAAATCCGATCAGACCAAAGGGACTGCGGATGCGGATACCCGCCCCCACGCCCTTCTTGAATTTCAGTAGATTAAACTCCCGCAGTTTATTGACACTGTCGCCTGAATCGAAGAACAGAACACCGATAATCTGGTCACTACCCAGAGGATAACCCAATTCCGTGGAAAAGAGCAGGGCACGGGTACCTCCGCCGGCTGGACCGACCGAACGATCGGGATATCCTCGTATCCCATCCGGGCCCGTTCCTCCCAGATAAAACTTCTCATCCGGCGGTACATCCTTGGAAGAACCGTATGGTCTGACATAACCATATCTCCATTTTGTCCGTAAGGCAATCTTGTGCCAGGTCTCCATGTACCAGTTCACCTGAGCGATTTGTTTAAAATAATCAAAGTCACCACCCAGAACACTGCCAGCTACTTCGGAGTAGAGCGTTATCTGGGAGCCGGTGGTCGGAAAGAACACATTATCACGGGTATCACGGCTGAAGGTGACGTTGACGGCACTCGTATAGCGCCAGCCCAACGAATCGAGCTCGATCAAATGGGCATTGGCAAGCGGGTTGAGTTCGATCTGATCCCTATCCGTGATCCGGTATTTCTTGGAATACAACGAATACCCGGCGATCAGACGGGTTCGGTTGATAAGAGGGATGGATTGACCCAGTCGTAGCGAGCCGCCACGGGTGTGGATCTCATAGAAGAACGAGCTCCATTTCTTGCGGGTATAATACAGATTCGTTCCCAGCAGGATATCCGTGTCATAGAGGTTGGGGTTGGTAAAATTCAGCTCAAAATTCTGTGTGTTTCCTCCAAATTCCCAGCTCAAGCCACTGGACCAGTTGTTTCCAAACAGGTTATTCTGGCTGACACTCAACTGACCAACGAGTTTGTCCTGGCTGTTATAGCCGATGCCACCGTTTGCTGTGCCCGAAGGCTTATCGATCACATCCAGGTGGAGATCAATATCCCGCTCACTGTTGATCATCGTATAATCCAATCCGATATCCGGTTCAAAGAAACCCAGATTGTAGATGTTCTGCTGCGAGCTGATGACTTGTGATCGGCGGAAATAATCCCCGGGAGCCACGGTCAATTGCCGCCGTAAGACCTTTTCCTTGGTTCGGCGGTTACCGCTAAAATGGATTTGCCGGATACGTGCCCGTGGCCCTTCCGCAATCTCCACCGAGATAAAGAGCAGGTCATTCTTTTTCTGTGTTTTCTCACCGATCTCACTGTAGATAAAGCCCTCTTCATAATACCACGCCCGGACGGCAGCCATCTGCTCATCGAATCTCTCCTGGTCAAATGCCTCTCCTTGCTTGAGAGTAAACAAGGCCCCCAGTTTCTCCTTGGTAAAAAACTCGTTGCCCCTGATCTCTACCCCACCGTAACGGTAAAATGATCCTTCCTCAATCTGGATGACCAGTTCCAACGATCGGTCACCCTGGGATTTCAGCTCCCAGTTTACGATTCGTGCTTCAACGTAGCCGTTTTTCCGGTAAAAAGCCAGTATATTCTCGATATCCTGCTCAAATTTCTCTGCTTCGAACCGACCCGAACGTAACAGATTGGCGGGCTTGGTCTTCATCCGTTTCAAAAGCTGCTTGTCTTCAAAGCTGTTATTGCCCACAAAGGTGATCTGTCTGATCGCTAACCGCTTGCCCTCATCGCAATAGATGTCAATGGCGATCCGGTTTCCGGGGAGGGATTTCTCCTCAATTCTCACCACCGCATTGTTATATCCCCGGCTAATATACTCCTTGCGCAATTTGCTGATGATCTCCAGTTTGGTCTGTTGAGTCCAGTAACTTCCCGTCCGAATGGTGTATAACTCATCTATCTTGTCTTTCTTCAATACCTTGAAGCCATAATACTGCACCCCGTCAACTACCGGATTTTCATCCACCGTGACGATGATGATCACGCCCTGCATATAGGGCTCGGATTCAAACTGGATATCCCGGAATAGATTCATCCGGTTCAAATTCTTGATCGAACGGGAGATCTCGTCATAACTGAGCGCATCCCCGATCTTGACGGTTATGGCAGAATGGATGAGCTCCGCATCGATGTTTTGATTTCCTTTGATGCGGATATCATAGATCGTTTGGCCGGCCGCATGCAAAGCCCCAAACAGGGCTATAAGCAATACCGGCAGAACGAGATACTTCATTCGTGCAAGCATAAAACCTCCACTTTTTTCACAATTGAGTTACTTCTCAGCCGGGCTGGTTTTAGTAAAGACATTTTTTCTCCCATTACCCGATGTTACTCAGTGTCCATGCCAGAGCCTGATCAATCAGGTCTTCCGGTGGAGCTTTGATCGCCCCATTTTGCATCAGCAGATCGATCGTCGCCCGTGCTTCGGTGATATCTTTGCGGGCTGTCTCAATTGCCTCCTGACGGGTCAAAATGATGCGCGCCACTCCGTCGGCAATGGCTTGCATTGCCACCTCACAAGCCGTAATGCCAAAGACATCGCTTTCGTCCATCCTGGGCACGATATTAGCGCTGCAGATACCTCGATGCTCCGCATAATCCGCCAGGGCATGCGCTGCCCGGATCGCCATAGTGTCCGTGATCTTGCGTGCTCTTACCATCAAAGCCCCTTTCAGGATGCCCGGGAAACCACAGGAGTTATTGATCTGGTTCGCAAAGTCGCCGCGGCCCGTGGCAACGATAAAAGCTCCCGCTGACCGGGCTTGATCGGGATAGATCTCCGGCACTGGATTGG
>VGPI01000166.1 GCA_016875595.1 Candidatus Cloacimonadota bacterium | reverse complement strand
AACTCAAGACCGCCTTTGGCTATGCCCTCGAGCACTGGTCTGATGTGGATGAAACGGCGAATGAGAATGCCCACAAGATCAGATCCCTCCTGCCTGCCACCCTCGCCAAAGCCAAGGACTGCTGCATCGGAACCCTGCGCCGGATCAAGGAACTGGAGTCCTACTTCATCCAGAAATCCGTCTGGTCGATCGGCGGTGACGGCTGGGCTTATGACATCGGCTTTGGCGGCTTGGATCACGTGATGGCATCCAATCGCAAGCTCAATATCTTCGTTATGGACACCGAAGTCTATTCCAATACCGGCGGACAGGCATCCAAAGCCACACCACTCGGTTCAGTTGCCCGTTTTGCCGAATCGGGTAAAAACACTACCAAAAAAGATCTGGGAATGATGATGATGAGCTATGGCTACGTCTATGTCGCCAGCATCGCCATGGGTGCCAATAAAAACCAGGCGCTCAATGCCATCCTTGAAGCCGAGGCATATCCCGGTCCGGCGATCATCATTGCCTATGCCCCCTGCATCAACCACGGTATCGATATGGGGCTATCCCAAAAGGTACAGAAAACAGCTGTGGATTGTGGATACTGGCTGCTTTACCGCTACAATCCAATGCTTCGTGAACAAGGCAAGAACCCGCTTATCCTCGATTCCAAGGAGCCCACCCTGAAGGTGACCGAATTGATTGACCATGAGACCCGCTACACTTCACTAAAACAGAACTTCCCGGAGCGGCAGGCAGCATTCCAGGAGCAGATCATACACTTCGTCAGACAACGTTACGAGCATTACAGGAAGCTCGCTCAAAACTAAGTAACTCAAATAAATCAAAGAAGATATGAACCGGAAGTCGATCTGATCCATTTCCGGTTCTTTTTTTCTGTCGGATCCCTTTCCGGCATCCATCGTTTTGGGAGATCGCTACCACCCACACCAGATCAGTTCCACACGCTGTAACCCCTTTCACCGTTTACCATAAAGTAACAGATCAATGCGAAAACAGATATATCTTGACTGAATCCCGCCCACATCTCGCGGTGTGCTCGATTAACAATTAGCTAAGGAGAGTGACACGTGACTGCTCTGGACATCATCAATTTCTTTGGTGGACTGGCTTTATTCATTTTTGGCATGAACAAGATGAGCGACAATCTGCAGGCAATTGCCGGCAGTGAGATGAAGCGTTACCTGAAACGATTGACCAATACGCCTTTAAAAGGCGTGATGGTAGGGATCGCAGTGACCGGATTGATCCAAAGCAGTTCCGCAACGAGCGTGATGTTGATCGGGCTGGTGAATGCCGGGATCATGAATCTCACCCAGGCGATCGGCGTGATCATGGGTGCCAATATCGGAACCACCGTAACCGCCCAATTGATCGCTTTCAAGATCGGTCATTATGCTTTTGGGTTTGTTGTCGTGGGTGTGGTCATGCTCCTGATCCGTCGCTCCAAAGTGATGGAGAAGTGGAGCTTGGTGATATTGGGTTTTGGCTTGCTGTTTGTCGGATTGAACGTTATGTCGGCAGCGGTAAAACCGCTTCAAAGCTCAGAAATAGCCAAGGACCTGCTTACCCGTTTGTCCATCAACCCCATTCTGGGTGTCTTTGCCGGAACTGCCTTTACCATGCTGATCCAGAGTTCCTCAGCATCCATCGGTATCGTCATCGTCCTCGCCACCAATGGCTTGATCCCCTTTGAAGGCGCCATTTATCTGGTGTTTGGCGATAACATCGGCACCACCGTAACCGCCTGGCTGGCAAGTATCAACACCAATAGCTCAGCCCGGAGAGTGGCTACTGTGCATACCATGTTCAATGTTATCGGCGCTTCAATATTCTCTGTCTTGACCTATCTGGGATTCTATCCTGCTCTCGTGGATGCCCTTACTCCGGGTCCTGCCGAAGGTGAAAAACTCGCCCGGCATATCGCCAATACGCATACTCTGTTCAATGTCCTGAACACTTTGATCTTCCTGCCATTCACTGAACTGCTGGCTCGCATTGCAACACGATTGATCCCAACCTCCAAAGCGGATGCCATCCCGGCGGGTGAGCCGAAACACCTCGATTATCACCTGTTGCAGTCAACCGATATCGCCATTGAGCAATCGATCAAGGAAATGCGCGAAATGCTGATCCTCGTCAAGACATCGCTGGAGCTCTCGATGCAGGCATTCATTGAGAAAAACTACCGGAAACAAACCATGATCCACCGGATCGAGAATTCCATCGACCACCTGCAACGGGAGATCACCCTCTATCTCATAGCCGTAAATGAATACAACAACAACGAGAGCATCACCAAAAAGATCCCCGCCCTCCTGCACACCGTCAATGACCTCGAAAAACTGGGCGATTATTCCGAGACCATCAACAAGATCCTGAACGACCAGATCCTCAGCCAGAAATGCTGCATGAACGATGACTTTAGCCGTTACATCGATGAAATGCACAAAAACATCCTGTATATGCTCGACCTGAGCATCAGATACATGGAGAACTTTGATCTCACCTATTCCTACAAGATCATCGAGCTTGAAGGGCGGATCAACCAGCATCATCAGGAAGTCCGCAACCAGGTGATCGCCAAGATTCAATCTGCCGAATGTGATGCCACCAGCGGTTTGAACACCATTGACTACATCGATACGATCGAAGTCATTGCCGACAAGATGAAAAACCTGGTCAAAGCCGGATCCTACAAGTTTATCTACAGCCCTTCCGCGGATAATGACCCCAGATTTGCCGGTATCGACATCGATGATAACTGATCCCAAGCCACTGAAAACATCCCGTTCATTATCATCAGACTGAGCCGGAGTGATTTATTATTTGACAAATACCATGCCACAGATTACCATATAACATGATGATTAATAAGCAGGAGGTAACAATGCGCCAGAAGCTACTTGTCATTGCGGTGCTCTTGATGATGATCGGTACCGCGCTATCCATTGATGTGAATTCGGCAACTGCCGGAAAGCCACAGGAACTCCCCAATCCGGGGATCCGGATGAGACCTTCACGGGATGTGCCGGAGTATGTTTTTACGGTGAATCCCACCAGTTTACTCACTTCATATTACGATTATTTCATCGGAGGTTACAGTAGCTTAAACCTTCAAACCGTTCCCATCCAATTTGGTGGCGGATACTTTTTGAGTTTTCACGGCAGACGCCAGTCAAATTCCCAGCGTCGTGTATTTTATGGGTTTATCGATTCGTCAAATTCGATCACCAACAATGAGATCACTAATATCCAGAACTGGGAAGGTTTTCCGACTGTGGTGTTTGACCCGGTCATGGGTAAACCGCTTTATTCCTGGCATGTCAATGTGGACGCAGATCCACAACTGGAAGTGCAGTTCTCTGCCGATGCCTTTCTGGAAGAAATCCCTGGCTTGCTGATCGACCCGGTCGTGATAATTGACAACCCCGTCACGATCGGAACGACCACTGATAATGAACACATCTGGCCATCCATCCAGACTGGACCCTCCCCCATTCCCGGGAAAAGGCGCGTCTATGTCCTGGCACGTAACTTTATCAGCCATACTTTTGCCCCTTCAGAAAACGCCTACATTGCCTATACCGATTTCAATACTGAAGATATCGAAATGGGTAATCCTCTCATCTGGAATCATACCCACATCCCAGAAATGCATGACTGGAACACTGATCCGGTCACGTGGCGACGCCCCTTCCACTCTTTTGTTGCTGGCGAAGATGGCAATCTCTATTATGTCGGTTACCATTTCGCTGTCGATATTGATTCTGAGGAGTCGATCGATGAACCAGCTATGGATGTCTTTATCTGCGATAACTACGGAATGGGCACCTGGCGCAGAGTAAGCGGCTGGGATCGCTTACCCTCGTGGAATCCACCCGCATATCCCGGCGGTCCAGGTTATTTTACCGATGATAATGAAATCCCCTATCCGGATGATGAACTTTACTGGGGCATTTCCAATTCCAGTCACACCAATGCCGTTATCGACTCCGAAGGCAATATTCAGTTTCCAGCCCTGTGGGCGCTCCAGAATTCGGACGGCTTCTATTATCCCACCATGCAGTTTGTCAAACAATACGTCTTTGACACGGTCAGCGAAGAGTTTAGTTTCCGGGAGGTTTATCCCATCAGCGATAATCCCGATGACTGGTTTCAACCCTGGGATACCGAACCACCCTGGCGTGAAGTGGATGAACACATTGGTACTCCTCCAGATCAGTATCCTCTGATGGTGACCGACTGGAATTTCCCCTATTGGGACGACACCGTTCATGGCAACACCATGTTCTTCCATTACAACCATATCAAGATCACGGAATCAAATGACCAGCAGATGATGGCGGTCGTCTGGCAAAAC
>VGPI01000165.1 GCA_016875595.1 Candidatus Cloacimonadota bacterium | reverse complement strand
ATCTCACGGAACCGGGCAAAATCAATTGACCGCGGATAAGCACTGGCTCCCGCCAGGATCATCCTCGGCTTGTGCTCCATCGCCATCTGGTAGAGGTTTTCATAGTCAAATTGCTCGGTCTCACGGCTGACGTTGTAGTGGATGATATGGTAAAACTGTCCGGAAAAACTCAGCGGATGGCCATGCGTCAGATGCCCGCCATGAGACAATTCCAGGGACAGCACCGTATCCCCCGGTTGGCAGATGGCAAAGTAAGCCGCCATATTTGCCTGGGAGCCGGAATGTGCCTGCACATTGGCATGATCGCCGCCAAAGACCTGCTTACAACGCTCGATCGCCAGCTTCTCGACCTCGTCGATGTGTTCGCAACCGCCATAATACCTGCCATAGAGGTTATAGTTGATCTGGCCGGTTTTCTTGCTCCAGCGGTAGGGATAACCCTCGGCATACTTATTGGTCAGAACTGAGCCCTGCGCTTCCAGCACTGCCAACGAGGTGAAATTTTCCGAGGCGATCAATTCCAGATTCTCACGCTGGCGGATCAGTTCCGCATGCATCGCGGCATAGAGTTCGGGGTCAATTTGTTTGATGTACTTCATTGCTTTCTTCTCCATCTATCTTTCTTGTCTAATTCTACGCTTCATCACCGGCATTCTCCAGCTTAAGAGAAAACCGTACAATTTTTCTTGATCTTTGGGAAAGCGGTTATTTGTCAAGGGATTTGTTCCTCGCAGGGGTCTGATCACACGAAAAAGGGGATCAGCCATCCCCTGATGCCGGGCATCATTGAGGGGGACGGCTGATCCATGCGTCAACGGGAGGAATTCCTCATCTCCAGCGGTCAGCGTTTGATCAGCTTGCCAAAGGCGATCTCAAACACCTTCAACACCACGACCTGAAAGAAGAGCTCCTCTTCCTCCTCGTTCATGAAGGGCAGATCGACCACCTGATTGATCTGCTTGGCAAGCTCACGGGCAAAGGCGGCAATGGCTTCGTTCATGATGCCGCCCTATCCGATCTCGCTGTCCAGTTCGTCATAGTCCATCACCCGGGCAAGCAGATCGGCATCTACCGCATCCTTGACCGAGATCACCGGCGCCTCATGCGTCACGATGTCCTCGATGGTCACTGCACTCAGGTCAACGAACTCCGGATCGCTCTCCTGCCAGGCAAACATCATCTTCACGAAGATGGCGTAGCGGGTGGGAATGAGCTGACCCTTGGGAACGTTCTGCTTGCCATTGCGCACGGCATAGACGCCCAGATCCTGGATGTAACCGCCATCCGCCTCGGCATAGATCTTGCTCAGGTTCTTCATGATGGCGCCCATGATGGCATTTTGCTCGGTGGGAGCGGGCTTGACGTACTTGCGTCCGATGCACAGGGTGTGCTGCCGGAAAGACCCGTAGGTCATCTCATCCAGCGTGCCCGAGTAGGTTATGATCCCATACTTGAATTTGACTTTCATTGTTCTGTCTCCTATTATGGTAGTCAGCGTTTTTTGATTCCGGAATCTCATGCTGCTATCCCTTATAGGTAGACAAATTTCCAAAGTGTAGACAAAATGCCCTCGAACCCTTTACTGATCAGGGTTGGGACGACTAACGTCTGGATTGATTTCATTGGTTCCCGCAGATAGCGCAGATATCATAAAGACGCAGCTCACCGCAGAGGGGTGTTCAAGGACAAGAATGGCTTAACAAACTATCAGTGAGGTTGTTATCTAATAATGATGAAATGCCCGAAGTGCCAATAATCGTCATTCAGGGGACTCTGATGTTCAAAAAATACGGACTAAAGGAACATCGCAATCCCCGAAATTACATTTTTCGATATCTCTGCATCCACCGGACGCCATCCTACGGCTCACAAGAAAAACAAATTGACTCTATTCAGATATCAGATTATGTTGTCCCTTCGCCGTTTGGATGTGCTTGTCGGTTCGGTTCAATTTTTTTACCCATAGTAACAGGCAAACACAATTCCAATGAACAAGAGAGCGACTGTGATCAAGAAAATTCTGACCGATTATTTGAAAGCGCTGCAAGCGTTGATCGACCGCGGCGATGCCCGTGGGAGAGTTACTGCGGCTGTCTGAAAGATCTGCTGCTGGATAATGCCCGGGAAGCAGATCTGCCCCAAGGTGCCATCACAATCCTACCCAAAACCATATCCCACAATATCTTAAAAACTAAATATGCATATTTCTTGACAGATATATCCGATCAGCGAGGATGATCAAAACGACATTGGAGTAACAATGCACTGTGATATTAACTCCCTCTTTGCTGAAAATACTATATCTGAAAAAATCAGACAGAAGTTACCGCTACTGTTCCATATTGCTGAAGAGGAATCCAAACGGAATAATAAAATCGGCATGGAAGTCGGCATAGCCGGAGAGCGAGTGATTATTTCCATGTTGATGCATTTCCTGGGAGAATCTCATGTAAGTACCGAAATTCCCACTACAGAAGCGGAAAAAGATGTTCTGGTGGATGGGTTGCCGTTTTCGATCAAGACAATAAGCTCTCCCCATGCCTTAAGTTATGACGGAGTGAAGGCATCATGAACGGTAGATGCGGTCAAAGCACGAGAGTTCATTCAGCATTACCAGCCCTCGTGTGAGATAATTCTGATCCATATTTCATGGTCGAATGTGGGTGCTCTCTACCACATTCCTCTGTTTGTCCAGAGAGAGATCTTTGAAAACCTCGGTTGTGATCGCTGTTTCAAACTTCCCGTGCCAGGCACAAATCCTCGTGGCGTCGAGTATGATAAACAAGCCCTGCGAAATATGTGTGAACATGATGCAACGCGCAAAATCCTGATCGAGTGGAAAAAACCAGCGGAATCAATTAACGTATATCAAAGGTGGGTGGATTTATGGGATCAAGAATAGATAAGAAACAAAGAACCAGTACCAGTTCCTTCGGCAGCCCGGGTAGAATCAATCATGATTCAAGCGCTTTTTACAATTCGCGGCTCTACGAGGGAATCACCATCAATGAGATTAAAAAAGAGAAAGATAACCCGATCCCGGAATGCTATTTGGATAAGCATTTCTGTCAATCAAGCGAAAATATGAGTCAGCTTCCGGATCGCTCCGTCCATCTGATGATTACGTCACCCCCTTACAATGTTACGAAAGCGTATGATAACAATTTGAATCTGGATGAATATCGTGACCTGCTCAGGCGGGTCTGGAACGAGACCTATCGGGTGCTCGTTCACGGTGGACGTGTCTGTATCAACATTGCCAATCTGGGTAGAAAACCATACATCCCATTACACCGCTATATCATAGAAGACATGCAAGATATCGGGTTTTTCATGCGCGGTGAAATTATCTGGAACAAAGGAAGCAGTGCCAGTCCATCAACCGCCTGGGGTACCTGGCTCTCCGCAAAAAACCCCGTCCTCAGGGATATTCACGAATACATCCTGGTCTTCAGTAAAGACAACTATACCAGAGAAAGCAAAGGCAGACATAACGATATTACCAGAGATGAGTTTCTGGAATACACCAAAAGCATGTGGGATTTTCCTGCTGTGTCCGCCAAGAAAATTGGCCATCCTGCTCCATTTCCGGAAGAACTGCCACGACGCCTGATCAAGCTCTATTCATACATCGATGATGTGATCCTTGATCCTTTTCTGGGCAGTGGCACAACGAGCTTGGCAGCGGTTAAATCCCAACGGCATTATGTTGGCTATGACCTGGATCAAAGCTACATCGATCTCGCCGATAAGCGGATCAATAACTTTACTGACATAAGTGAGATAGATTTGGATTGATTACCACGGTTTTTTGGCTTCCATACTATTCCATTGAATGGAGGGTTGCCTTCAAAGTAGTAGCTGAAAGCACCACAATGCAGACGTCCTAACTTGCTGTGTTTTTGTCTAATAGCCTGGTTAATTGGGGTCGATCTCCTTCTTATGAAAAGTCCTCTTATAGACCAACCCATTGCCAAGTATCAGAGCAGTGGTGGCAGTGACCAGGTGGAGCAGGTGGTCTATGACCCCGGCACCGCCAAGGTAGCGATCAGGAAGCCCCGGATCCGATCACCAAGCCCCGGAGGGGCGATACCCTCATAGGCAGGGTGGGGAGCGAAGCGGAACCCCTGCATCCAGTGACCGCTGTCCAATAGCCAAGCCCCGGATCCGATCACCAAGCCCCGAAGGGGCGATACCCTCACAGGCAGGGAGTGCAGCGCAGCGGAACCCCTGCATCCAGTGACCGCTACCCAATAGCCAAGCCCCGGATCCGGTCACCAAGCCCCGAAGGGGCGATACCCTCATAGGCAGGGCGGGGAGCGCAGCGGAACCCCTGCATCCGGTGACCGCTACCCAATAGCCAAGCCCCGGAT
>VGPI01000164.1 GCA_016875595.1 Candidatus Cloacimonadota bacterium | reverse complement strand
TGAGAGACCTTTGGCTTGACCGATGAAGAAGCCGACCTGTGTCCCCTGCGTTGCCAGATCCCGACTGGCAGATCGATGCCCTCGATCAATCTGGCACAAGCCGTGGCGATCGCCGCTTGGGAGGTCTTTAGCTACAGCAGTAAAAACACCAGGAAGAACAAGGCGATGGGTGGTAAGCAACTTGCTGATATGAAGGACTATATGATTGATGTCCTGCGCTCGATCGGTTTTTTCCAAGATTTTGAGAGCACAAACTGGGAATCTTTCTTGACAAAAATGCTGCATCAGTTAAATCCCCCAAAGTCGATGCTCTATCGCTTCCGACAGATGTTCAACCGGATCCACGTGCTCTTTACCGGTACCGGGAAGGGCTATGACAAGCACGATCATGATTGACGCTTACAACTGAAGATAGCGAGCTGGAGACAGAGGATATTATGAGAAAGTTATGTGTAATGTACCTGTTGCTGTTACCGCTGATCACGGTGGCAAATACGGTGAATCTGCAGATAGAACTGCCAAACCCGGGATATGACAGCCGGTCAAATGGATTTACCAATCACACCGCTTATGGCCGGGTATCCGCCTGTGGCAAGTGGCAACTGCCAAGCAGGCAGATCAATGTCGTGCTGCCGGCAGGGACGAAGGAGCTTTCCTGGCAGGTAACTTTCGGCTCTCAGACCTTTATCCCCGCTGCCGAACCGGTGGTCAATCCCGCCTATACCAATGGCGAGGTCACTTTACACAGCCGGATAAGCAAACACACCGGGGCAGGGACTTATTATCATGGTCTCAAGCGCTGGGGTGATCTTGTTTATGCTTCATTCACCGTGGTTCCAGCAGTATATGACGAGATCCGGCAGGGTTATCTATGGAGCAACTCCCTGTCGCTTACGCTTACCTACCCCAACGATGCTTCAGCCAGGCGGAACTTGATCCCACCAACCTTTTCCGATCCCACCTTCTTTGCCAATCCGGAGCAGCTTGACCGGTGGTATCAAAACCCGATTTCACGAAATTATGACTATCTGGTCGTATCCATTCCGGCACTTTACAACGCCGCTGCCGATCTGGTCAATTTCCGTCAGGGGCAGGGCTTACAGACCGCTTTTGCGGATATCAACAGCATTCTTAATACCAGTCCGGGAGCAAATAATGCCGACAAACTGCGCAATTTTCTCATTGCCGAATATGATCAGCATCCCTTCAGCTATCTCTTGCTCATTGGAGATATCTACCAGGTTCCTTTTGCCTATCTGACGCCTGAGCCCGGAGGGATTGAGACAATCCCGTCTGACTTCTACTTCAGCGATCTGACCTCAAACTTTGATTCGGACAACGATGGCCGGTTGGGTGAGTACTCCGCTGGGATAGTCATAGATGACTGGGAGATGGATTTCACACCTGAGCTGTTTGTGGGCAGGATACCCGTGAACAATGCCCTCGATGTAAACGCTGTCTGCGCTCGCATTGTCGCTTTTGAAAATACGACTGCCGGTTGGAAGAACAATGTACTACTCCCAGGAGCGATCCAGAATTTCCAAGATCAGGGCGGTGAGATGGATTGGGCGGCTTCCGACGCTGCCGACCTGATGCAGTATATGAAAGGCACTTTCCTCAGTTCCATGCAGACCACCACGATGTATGAACAAGCCGGCATCCTCCCCTCTTATCCGAGTGATTATCCCCTGGACTATGACAACTTCCTCAACCAGATGAATACCCAAAGCTGGGGCATCGTCAATTGGGGAGCGCATGGCAGCTCCGTGTCCTCATCCCGTGTCTGGTGGGTGGAGGATAACAATAATAACCAAATCCCCGATAATATTGAGCTGGACTGGGCATCATTCGTCAATGTCAATACTTTCAACAACCTTGCCAACAGCGATGGTGCCGTCTTTTTCCTCGGATCCTGCTATAATGGCAGGATCGACAATCCCACCATCTGCCTTTCCGCTCAGATCATCAAGAAGAAAGGAGTGGGGAGCATTGCCGCCACCCGTACCGGTTGGTACAAGATCGGCTGGCAGAATCCCGGCTGGGGCGGGCTGAATTCCTACAACTACCATTGGCTGGAGAACTATGTTACAGGCGGGATGTCGGTGGGTGGTGCACATGGCTTTGCCAACCTGCTGCATACCCAATACTACCTCTTTGGCGATCCAGTGGATAGCGGTGGGATCATCTGGCCTGAATTGCAGAATGTTTATACTTATATGCTCTTGGGAGACCCAGCCGTAGGTTACAGCGGTTCAAATCCCGTACCGCTCGGCGAAGTCCTGGTCTGGAAACCATTCGGTGATCCACCCTACGCCCTGATCAATGCCATCAACCTGCAAGGAAACGTCA
The DNA here is from genome assembly GCA_016875595.1 of Candidatus Cloacimonadota bacterium. GTDB lineage: Bacteria > Cloacimonadota > Cloacimonadia > Cloacimonadales > Cloacimonadaceae > VGPI01. The sequence continues at coordinate 2,034 of VGPI01000164.1, read as the reverse complement.
ATGTCATCCACACCAATAAGCTGATCCCCGATTATGAGTATCTGGACCGATTCGAGGCGATTTTCTGTCTCTTCGGATATGGTCAGTTCGTTTACATTCCCGAACCCGGGACGCTGGAATATGCGTTGCTGAATTCGTATCTGGAGAACGGCGGTAAGGTCTGGATGGAGGGATTGATCAATTGGGACAGCACCGACCCATTACTGGGCAAGTTTGGCACGATCGTTCCCTATGACCACATCGTCAGTGTGCAGAAAGTGGGGTTCTCGTCCGATTCCGGTGACATGATATGGATGCACAGTCCGGAAGGGTTCTTTACTCAAGCGCTGGTCGGATGTGTTCCCAGTGCGCAACCCATCTTCTTTAACGTCATAGACGACTTCTGGATGGACTGCATCGGCATCTACAATTCCAATGGCTCCTACCGCACCATCGCCGGTTCATTTGAATTGAACCGGTTGACCACTCCCGATCTTGATCTGAGTGACATGGTGGCAGTCATCTTTGATACCCTCAATGTCTTTACCGAGGAACCGGTTTCCAATTCCGACCCCGCTACTCCCACTATCCCCATCACCATCAATGCCTATCCCAATCCGTTCCGGGATGCGCTCAACATCAGCATCAAAAACCTGTCCCCCGGTCTTACCCAGATCGAGATCTTCAATCTGCGGGGTCAGCGTGTCCATCATCGCCGGATCGATGGATCAAGCAAGGATCTGTCCATCAGATGGGACGGCAGTGACATCCGGGGCAAAGCTCTGGCGCAAGGGATCTATTTCCTGAAATTGCATAGTGGCAACCAATTCCAAACAATCAAGCTGATTCACCTGAAATAAAGCCGAAATGCGCTTGACAAAAACAATGCCTCTCCTGACAAGTGCCCCTTCTCAGTTACTGTGAACATCAGGAGTAGTTAAATGAGCGAAATTACTATAGTCCACAAGCAAGACCCAGTCCATTCTCTGCTCAAACGGCGGAGCATTGCCAACTACCGTTCCAAGATCCGGATGTTTATTGATAAAAAGAACTTTGTCATCAAGACCGCCGATACTCCCGAAGAACTGATCCGGGCGCTGAGACTCCGGCACGAGGTCTTCCTCGAGGAACTGCTTCACAAAAGCAAGAGAACCGGTATTGACTTCGACCGTTTTGACCGCACCTGCGATCATCTGATGATCATCGACAAGCGCAACGATCTGTTGATCGGAACCTACCGTCTTCAATCGTCCCTGCATACCAAACGCTGGTACACCGCCACCGAGTTCCATATGAAGTTGATCAAGAAACTGGAAGGTAACAAACTGGAACTGGGCCGGGCTTGCGTCCATCACGAATACCGGAATGGATTGACCATCGCGCTTCTCTGGGAGGGGATCCACGCCTACATGCTTACCAGCGATACCAAATATATGTTTGGTTGTTCCAGCATTAAAACCATGGACAAGGAAGAGATCAAAGGCATCTACAACTATCTAAGACATAACGGACATATCCTCGATGACCATAAAGTGCGTCCCCGCAGTAAATTCCGCGTTCCTGGCTTACGCCGGCATCTGCGGAGGAATACTCATACGCATACAGATGGTGATTTGAGCCATTTCAAAGCAAAGATACCGTCTCTGCTCAATTCTTATCTCAAGGTCGGAGCCAAGGTCTGTGGCGCTCCCGCACTGGATAAGAGCTTCAAATGTATTGATTTTCTCACGCTGTTGGATGTCGAGATGATCCAGCAGCAGTACACCCGCAAGATGAATACGCCCGGCTCCGAAGGTGAATCTACTTGACGTATAAGGACTGATGCGTTACACATTCAAGCTGATCCACACTTTGTCCTGGCTGCTGATCTTTTACCTTCGTTCTTTTTTCTTTCGCCTCATAACCCCAGACCCGGTCAAACGCCGTCAGCGTCTCAATAACAACACCACTTTTATTTGCCGTCATTTGATGTCTTCAATGCACTTCACGGTCCGGATCAAAGGATCTCGTCATTTGACCGCATTAACCGAAGGCTCGAATCTGGTGATCAGCAAT
>VGPI01000163.1 GCA_016875595.1 Candidatus Cloacimonadota bacterium | reverse complement strand
GACAACCTACATTTATGCAACGGGCAGTATGCAACGGGTCGGTATGAAATATGCTCAAAAAAGACAATCTACATTTATGCAACGGGCTGTATGCAACGGGTCGGTATGAAATATGCTAAAAAAAGACAATCTACATTTATGCAACGGGCTGTATGCAACGGGTCGGTATGAAATATGCTCAAAAAAGACAACCTACATTTATGCAACGGGCAGCTTCACTAACGCGACCTCAAACCGATCACCACCCTTCCCGAGCACAAAACCGAGCACAAAGCAATGACTTGTTCATATATTTGCTTCCTCATTATTCACCACACCTGCATTCCGATGTTGAGAAGAGTATTATAAACGTAGCATACAGCTCTGATTTCGTTTATAGCCTTGGTATGCAGTGTTACAAGCAGCTACAGAAAGTTAAGCTTCGAAAACACCTATCCCCAAAACACTATCACACAAGCATAGTATTCAGTTTACGTAGTTACAAAATCCCAATGAGACCGTTGCACATGATCCCATCGCATTATCAGAGGCTAATGAAATAATTGAAATGATAAGAACGTACTCGTCATTCCAGCGCCAGTGCCAGTCCAGGCATTTTATTGACTGATGGTTGGAATATGTATCACAGAATAACTGGCTACCCGCCTGCGCTGGTATGACGGTGTGGATCTCCACTTTCAGTTGCCTATTTCAGAGCTGGAATCCAACCCTTATCTATTCAATGGTCCCCCAATCCATACTTACAATGCTAACTTCTTATCCTGCAAACAGAATAGGAAGTTAAGAAATTATCCTGAAACTGGAAAACCAAATCCACGCACATTCAAACTTGCTCATATTTATCCTCGCTATGTAACCTAAATAAGCAAGCTAAAGTAACAAAATCCTTGACACTATGGGGCGCTCAGAATTCGATGGCCTTATGTGCGCCCTTAGCTCAACTGGATAGAGCATTTGACTACGGATCAAAAGGTTAGGGGTTCGACTCCCTTAGGGCGTGCCAGATTTTCCTTGCCAGCAGACGCTGGCTTTTTTTTATGAGCAACATGAAAAGTGAATTTTCACCACCCAGCCGTTGGAAAAACCTCGTCCAGATCTATGGGATGATGTTCCGATACTGGTTCAATATGCTGATGGGGCTGATCACAATGCTCCTCTTTGCCTTCTTCAGCGGAGTCAGTATCACTATCCTCATACCCTTATTTGATTACGTCTTCAATCCAGCCAAACCAAGTATCCTCTATCATTCATCCTCGCAATTCCTTACCGCCACCGGTGATGCGATCTCGACCTTCACCGCCCAGCACGGATCGCTGTTAGCCTTTCGCAGTTTGAGTGATTATTCTCCCTTGTGGGACTCTTTGAAAGAGATCATGATGCAGACCGATTCGCTGGCTCTGCTCTATGTACTGTGCATCCTGGTCGCGGTGCTTATTTTTCTGAAGAATGTGTTTTACTTTGCGCACCGGATGTTTTTTGTCTATTTGCGAGGCAAGACGATCAGGGACGTGCGCAGTTTCATGTTTAACCGCTATTTACAACAATCCACCGAGTTTTACAATCAGAACCAGGTCGGAGATGCCATCGTCCGGATGGTCAATGACGTGGAGAACGTCAGCAATCAATTTATCAATTCCATCCTCAATTCCATCCGGGATACTGTCACGATCCTGGTCTATATGCGCATCGCGTGGATGCTGAATGCCCCGTTATTTGTTTACAGTATCATCGTCCTGCCGGTGTTTTCGCTGACCATATCGTTGTTGGGCAGGAAGATCAAGAAATATTCCAAGCGTATCCAGAGTCAGCTCTCCACGATGTTTTCCAATGTTGAAGAAGTGTTGAACAGTATGAAAATCGTGAAGGCATTCCGGCGTGAGCACCGGGAACAGACGAACTTCGATGTTATCAATCGCAAGCATCTTAAATTGTGGCAACGCTCCCAGATCTATGCCTCTTTGAATGTACCTTTTTCCGAGTTGAATTCCACCTTGACCGGGATAGTGGTCATCATCATCGGTGGTAAGATGATCCTCGATCCCAGCAGCGGATTCAGTTTGGGTGACTTCACTGCTTTTCTGTTTGCCTTGTTCTCGATGTTGCATCCTCTGAAGACACTAACCACGATGTACACCGATATCAAACGTGCGGTGGTCTCTCTCGACCGTATCGCTCTGGTTATGAATCAGGAAAGCAAGATCAAAGATAAGCCGGATGCGATATCAAAAAGCAGTTTTGACCGGGAAATCGTCTTTGATAAGGTCTCTTTCAGTTACAAGCCAAAGAAATATGTACTCAAAGACATCGATCTGACCTTCGCCAAAGGCAGTAAGATTGCTTTGGTCGGCTCCAGCGGTGGCGGTAAGACCACGCTCGCCAATCTCCTGAACCGGATGTATGACGTGACCTCAGGCGCTATTTGTATTGACGGGACAGATATCAGGGATTTCAGGATCAATGATCTGCGCCGCCTCTTCGGTATCGTCACTCAGGATTCGATCCTCTTTACCAAATCGATCCGGGAAAACATTGCTTATGGCACACTGGAAGAGGTCTCGGATGAGCGGATCAGAGAAGCAGCACGTATTGCCCATGCCGATGAATTTATCACTCAATTACCAGCCCAATATGATGAGATGCTCGATACTAAAGGTGCGAATCTTTCCGGCGGTCAGAAACAGCGTTTGTGCATCGCCCGTGCCATTGTAAGCGACCCACCGATTCTGATCTTCGATGAGGCAACTTCAGCGCTCGATTCGGAATCGGAAAGCAAAGTGCAACAGGCAATCGATAAAGCCACTGAGAACCGCACTGTAATCGTTATTGCTCACCGATTGTCCACCGTTCTGGGTTCGGACAAGATCGTCGTGATGGACAAAGGGAAAGTAGTCGGGATCGGCAAGCATGAAGAATTGCTCAGCACCTGTGAGCGTTACCGCCAATTGTATAATATCCAGTTCAGAATCGAGGAAGACGGCGTATGATCAGAGTATTGACCTACGGAACCTATGATTTGTTTCACTATGGGCATCTGCGTATACTTAAACGGGCGAGAGAACTGGGAGACTATCTCGTAGTCGGAGTTTCCACCGATGAGTTCAATGCCCTCAAGAACAAGCAATGCGTCTATCCCTACACCGAACGGGCTCAGATCGTTGAGGCGTTGAAATGTGTCGATCTGGTCATTCCTGAAGAGAACTGGGAACAAAAAACCGATGATGTGCGGAGAAACAACATCGATATCTTTGTCATGGGGGATGATTGGGAAGGTAAGTTCGATTTCCTCAGGGATTACTGCAAGGTCGTTTACCTGCCACGAACGCCGGATATCTCTTCGACTGATATCAAGTCTCAGATCAAACAGGGTAAGTAAACACGGGAGAGGAGTGATCGTATGAACCTCGGTGGGATTGTACTTTATCTGCCTTATCGGTTCGGGTGGTGGATCAGTCGTCTGTGGCACCGGCGTTACCAGGTTGATTTCTTCTGTGGCGATTATGTTGACTACATCTGTTTTCGTGAAGTGCACAAACTGCTACCCGATGTTCGTATCGTCACCCGGAGCCGAAAAACCTGGCAAGAACTGGCGAAGCACGGTATCGCAGCGGTGATGTATCCAACTTGTCCCGATATGGTGATTATGGCAAAGCATGCCACCTATATGTTTCCGGTTAGTCGGATCGTCAAAATCGGGATGCGGCATGGAGCATACCATTTCAAGGATTTCATCGCTGCCCCCAAATACAATGCCTTTACTGCATACATGATGACTTCCTCACGGGAAGTCGAACTTGCTGAGCAGAAAGGGATCAGATCCGGTCATGCCATCGGTTACCCAAAGCTCGATCCGCTCTTCAACGGCACTTTGCCCAATGCTGACACCGATCGTTTGGGGCAACATATCCAGCTTGATCCCGGTAAAAAGACGGTGCTTTTCACCGCTACCTGGGACAAGATGGGCTATTCCGCGGTAGATAAATGGCTCGATCGGATCAGTGAACTAACCGCTGACTTCAATATCCTCGTCACCGTTCATCAGTGGCTGAGTCAGCACAAAAAAGACATTCTCCGATCTACCCCCGGCATCACTTTCATCAATGATAACGACATTCTACCCTATCTCGCCATAGTGAATATCATGGTCGGTGACATCAGCTCGATCATTGCCGAGGGGTGTGCCCTGGACAAACCGATCATCACCTTCGATGTTCCGGAGACCCGCCGTTTCACGAGCGAAATCCGCAGTATGCTTGAGGAGATTTCCTTCCGGGTTGATAGTTTCGATGAACTGGTCATCGCTCTGCACAAAGCTGCTGAGCAGCCCGAATATCATTCCGACAAACGCAGTTTTTACAACCGGATCATGTTCGACGATCTGGACGGAAAGGC
>VGPI01000162.1 GCA_016875595.1 Candidatus Cloacimonadota bacterium | reverse complement strand
GTATGGCAAGGACTATCTGATCTGTAGCGGTGATCTGCCTAGCATCGTTACCGGCAGGATCTGCGAGGAAAGTGTCTTTTATGGGCTTGATCCCGGTGCTGAATCCACTGTCATTGAGAGATTTAACCTGATCTCCGGCAAGCAGGTTGACTGCAATACTGCGATCTCCACCCTCTCCGGAGGACAGAAAGTGATCCTGATGACCCTGCTGGCACTCAATTCGCCAGCGGAAAAGATTCTCTTTCATAACCTTATGCATAACCTCGATATAGCAAAGCGGGAGATCGTCAGACAACTTCTGGAGGAGTACGCCTCTGCCAAAACCATCCGGGAGACCTGAGGATGCTGAATATTCCTGCCGCAAAACATGCCCTGTACCAGGGTTTTGATCTGGAAATTACCATGGAGTTGACCTTCCTTGCCGGAAACCGGTATCTGCTGAATGGTGTCAATGGCAGCGGCAAGACATCATTACTGCAGAAGATCCTGCTGCCGTTGCTGTTAGCGCATCCGGAACGGCAGTATATCATCTACCTGGAACAGCAGATGCGCGGGCAGTTTCTTGCCCTGAAGGCACATGCGGCTTTGCACGAATATCATCATCCCCTGGTAAACGAATCCGATGCCGTGGAATATCTGCTTTATGACCTCGGGCACTGTCTCCAGAGGCAACCGAGACCGGTCTTCCTCATTATCGATGAAAGTGTAGCGGCGCAACCGATAAGGGATTATTGGGCGGAACATCGTGATTCTTCATGTCTTTTGGAGGTCTCTCACGGTGAAGACCAAGACCACAGGGTTTGGAAGATACTGCAATTCACTTTGGCAAAAGTCGATCTGGCACAGGTGAAAGCAATATGAAGGCAATGATCAAGTTCGGCCTCATTATTCTGCTCATTCTGGTGTTCTTTATCTGGTTTTGTATTCGGTGGGTGGATGATACTGCAATCCAATTGTTCTTCTTCAGTGTGATCTGGCTTGCCGCATGGCTACGATTGGGATTGAATCGCCTCTGGCGGCAGATGCGGTTGATGCTGCCTATTATGTTGACCTTGGTGGTGGTCTATACCGTCTTTGGTCTGATCGGAATCGGGATGACTCCGGGATCGGGAATGGGGCTCAAACCCATGCAGTATTGGCTGATATTTGGTACCGTCAGAGCTGTCCTCTTTCTGAATACCCTGCTTTGGGTAAGGGTGCTGTTTTCATTTATCAGTATGGAAGATATCGAATCATTACCGTTATCACTGCATCGCAAGAAAGGACTCCTGCTGGGCAGGATCCTCTATAGCCTTGCCCAGGATACCATCGCCAAAGCCGGATTCTATCATGGGCTGATACCTTCTAACCAACTGAACCGCATCAGCTTCCGGCTGAGGATAAAGAATAAGCTTGCCATAGTTCTCTGCCTCTTATATGTGGCACTCATAGAATCCAAGATGCGTGGCGAACTTATCGACAACAGAATAAGACACTGCCACAAAGGAGGTTAGGATGAAATGGTACTACATAGTCAGCTTGATCGTGATCGTGCTGGTTGCCACCAAGGTCATCAATATCCCTATCCCTGGGGGTGGCTATTTCAATCTCGGAGATGCAGTTGTCGTGTTTGCCGGTCTCTATGGCGGAAGAAAGGCAGGTTTGATTGCCGGGGGAATCGGCTCTGCCTTGGCGGACATCCTTTCCGGACCCTATATGATCTGGGCACCGATCACATTCATCGCCAAAGCGCTGGAAGGCTGGGTTTGCGGCTTCGGCAAGGGTCAGGTGGGCACGATCAGGATGATCTATCCGGTGATTGGTGTGATGGTGATGGTAATCACCTATTTCTTTGGTGCGATGCTCATGCCACAATTGGGAATTGGCGTTGCTGTAGCTGATCTGCCAGCAAACATCATTCAGGCAGTAACAGGCCTTCTGGGTGGTCTGGCTCTTTCCCGGGCGATGGAGAAGAGTGGCCTGTAGATCAATTTCGTTCGGCTGCCACTATTCTGCTCACTTCCGCCGGATCAGATCATACAAGAGATAGCCGTTTAGCATGTAGAGGACATTCTCAAAATCTTTCTCACCGGGGATGATGATATCGGCGTTTTTCTTGGTGGGCTCGATAAAAGCGTCATGGGATGGCTTGACCGTATCCAGATACTGATCCAGCACTCGTTCCAGCACAAATCCCCGTTCGGAAATATCGCGGTAGACCCTTCGGACCAAACGCAGATCGGCATCGGTATCGACAAAGATCTTCAGATCAGCCAATGCCAGCAGTTCCTCATAGTACAGCGCAAATATTCCTTCCAGGATCACCACTTCCGCCTCGGCGATACAGGTGTTGCCTTCCATCCGCTTATGCGTGACAAAGTCATAGTCCGGAATAGTTACTGCCGTTCCGGTAAGCATCTGGATCACGTCGGCGATCAGGTATTCGAGGTCGATGGCTTTGGGATGATCAAAATTGACCCTCACCACCTCATCCAGCGGGACGTGGGACAGGTCACTATAATAATTGTCATGCGAGACGATCACCGTCTTCAGGCTACTGAGCCGTTTACCAATCGCTTTTGCCATCGTGGTCTTGCCGGAGCAGGTGCCACCGCCGATAAGGATGAGCCGTGCCTCTTTGTCCTTTGCTTCTATCATTGAGATGTCCTTATCTTAAGGATAAGTGGCTGGTCGGAGACGGGTTCCGGAGAGATGTGATAGGCAGCGCGGATCAGCTGGCTGACCTCGATCGCCTTGCTTTCGTCATTGGCAAAGACAGTGCCGATGGTTTCACCGGCTTTCACCCGATTGCCGATCTTGGTCATCAGGTGTGCCCCACTGCCATAGTCAAGGACATCGGAGACTTTCATCCTGCCGGCATGGATTCGGATCAGGGCATAGCCGATCTGCCGTGCGTCGATGTGCCCGACAAAGCCATCCCTCTCTGCCTTGACCGGCACTTCATACCGGGCACCGTCAAATAGAGCATAGTTTTCGATCACCCGTGGATCACCGCCTTGGCCGATCACCATCTCTTCAAACTTCTGTAGCGCTTTTCCGCTTTGCATGACCTGGTCGATCTTGGTTTGCGCCTGCGTCGGGTCAGTTGCCAGCCCGGCATTGAGCAGCATCTGGGTGACCAGCGCATTCGTGATCTCTTCCGTATCGGGCAAGGGATTTCCCTTGAGATACTCAATCGCCTCGATCACCTCCAGAGCATTGCCGACATACTGACCCAAAGGCGAATTCATATTGCTGAAGACGACGCTCACCTTCTGCCCAAAACCGGCGCCGGTATCGATCAGCGACTCCGCCAGAACATCGGCATGTGCCAGATCAGGCATAAAAGCACCGCTACCCACCTTGAGATCAATAACCAGGCTCCGTGCTCCTTCGGCGATCTTCTTGCTCATGATGCTGGCCGTTATCAGCCCGCTGCTTTCCACCGTTGCCGTAACATCGCGCAGCGCATAGATCATTTTATCCGCCGGAACCAGCGTAGCGGATTGACCCACCATCGCCAGACCCTGCCTTTCCACCATCTGCTGGAAGCCGGCAGTATCATACCGGGTCTGAAAACCGGGGATGGATTCCAATTTGTCCAAAGTCCCGCCGGTATGACCCAAACCCCGACCCGAGATCATTGGCACATAAAGTCCGCAGGCCGCGGCGATCGGAGCCAGCATCAAACTGATCTTGTCGCCCACGCCACCAGTGGAATGTTTATCCGCCGTGGGCAGATCACCAGTAAAGACGATCCGCTGCCCCGAGTCAATATAACACAGCGTCAGCGCTTGGATCTCGTCCTTGTCCATGCCCTGAAAGTAGATCGCCATCAAAAGCGCGGACATCTGATAATCCGGAATAGCGCCATCCAGGTAGCCCCGGATAAAAGCGCTCAATGCTTCCTTGCCGATCTTGGCGCCATTTCTTTTTGCCAGGATGATCTCCACGGGATTGATCTTCATTTCAGTTCCTCAAGTTACGAGTTTATTACGGATATAGCCCGAGATCATGTCCATCACCCAGACGACTAAGGCAATGAGCCACATGATCAGCCCAACCGAGCGCCAGGCAAGCATCTGTTGCTGTTGATAAAGTGCCAGACCGATCCCGCCACCACCCACGAAGCCGACGATTGTCGCCATGCGGATATTGATATCCCAGCGGTAGATGGTAAATGCCAGATAGGGCGCAAGAATCTGAGGCACAACAGCATAGCGCCAGACCTGCAGCGTATGCGCACCAGTTGCTTTGATCGCCTCCACCGGCCCGGGATCGATGTTTTCGATCTGTTCGGAATAGAGTTTGATCAAGGAAGCTATGGAATGGATCCACAGCGCCAGCATCCCCGCAAAAGGTCCAATGCCCACCCATACGCAAAAGATGATCGCCCAGACGATCGCTTCGATCGAACGAAAGACCGTGGCGACAGTCCGGATCAGGATATA
>VGPI01000161.1 GCA_016875595.1 Candidatus Cloacimonadota bacterium | reverse complement strand
TGTTCCCTGGCGATCACCTTAAACCGGACGTTCGCAGGAACTATAAAGGTCTCTCCCTGTTTGCAGGTCTTCCATTCAATTGCGTTGGGAAGCAGGACATCAAGGGCTCCGGACACGACGGTCATGCACTCGACGCAGGAAGTGCCGAATTCATACTCTCCGGCTTCCATGACACCAACGGTGGCATTGCCTTGGGCATTGGCAAACGCAATCGAGCAGACCTGGCGGTCAAAGTATTCATTCACCTTTATCATGGTGATCTCCTATGCTTTTATGATTCAATTACTTCCACATTGGCGCGGGGGATGGACGCACGGGTGCCGTCCTCATATTCCGCTTCCAGAATACGGACGCGGGTTTCGGATTCAACGGTGGTAAGTTGTTCGGGTAATCCGACCACTTTGGCGATCTTGCCGAAGCCGGGCTGACGGATAACGCGGATCAAAGCGCCGGGCTCCAGAATCGGTAAAGAGGGTTCGAGGGAGACCAGTTCATCTTCCGTAAATTCAAGAGGGATAATGATCTCCGGTCGGATGACGCCAGCCCGGATCTGGGTTCTGCCATGGATCGAGGTCTTCTTGCCGGCAAAGGAACAAAGCAGTTCAAAGGTCTTGCGCGCCATGTCGATCTTGCCAAAACCCTCGGTGCAGACAATAGTAAGTCCGATATCCTCATGTCCAGTGATGGCAACGCCGATGTCATAACCGAGGAGTTTTTTGATATCCTGGTCGTCGATGCCACCGGTGATGATGGCGCGGACGCCGTGTTTGCGGGCGAGGTCGATCACATGATAATGGATGAAGGATCCGGCGACGATTACCTTGCCACGGCAGGATTCATCGATCTTTCCGGCGTCCAGTTCCTCATCGGGGGATCTGACCAGCACTTTCAGTTCGCCGATCGTTTCCCCGCCGATGCCGAAGATACCCTGGATGTAGGCGGATTTATTTTCGATGACGACGCCTTCACCAGGGATGACCTCGGTGACCATGCCATCGATAAATGCTTTTACTTGCACGGGGATGCGCGGTTCGCGGAGCAAAACCTGTCCGGTAATGTGAGAGACGCTTTCCACCTCACCTTCGACCGGGGAGCGCACTTCATTCTTGAAGATCCCGAGGCCAAAGAGTCCCTTGGTCTCGGCTAAGACGGTTGCTTTGGTGATCTGCTGTCCGGGGGCGATCTTGACCATTGAAGCCAATTGGGCGGGAGTGACGCCGAGTTTGTTGGCAAGGTTGATCGGAACGACCTTTCCGGGGAGCAGGGTTTCGGCGATGGTGTCCTCGCCTTTTACTTTGTCACCCTTTTTGGCAATGACATTGCCTTTGAGGGGCAGGATGCGTTCTTTGCGCAGGATCGTGCTTTCGGTAACGGTGAGTCCGGCTGAATATGATTGTCCCATGCTTAACCTCCTAAACGAGTATGGATTCGGGATATGCTTTGAGTTCGCGCATCCATTTCTTGAGCAAGGCGACCCGGGTGGGGACGTCGGTGGGTAATTCAAATGGCTTTCTGCCCCGGGTATCGAGAACGATCCCGACTACGCCGCCATGGAGATTGACGGTCAGTTCGCGGTTGCGGTTCTCATCGAGGATCAAGCCCCCTTGGGTTTTGAGTATTGCCTTGGCGACTTCGCCTGCGCCACACGGGATGAGGCGGATCTCGCCATAAGGGATGGTCTCTTCAAAGACGGTGCCATTAGGCAATTCCAGTTTGGCATACAACGCGGGTTTGCCGATCTTGCCCTTGCCAACCGGGGCAACACAACTGCCGAGATAGATCATGCAGTCCTTGCGAAAAACCTCGGTGGCTGCTTTGGTGCTGATCTCGGAGAGCACTCCCAGATGCGGCATCATGAAAATGCTGTCCACCGCAAGGCGGGTAATGCCTTCAGGCAGGAAAGCGTCGATAAGCATCATCACGGTCTGGTTACGACGTGGGGCATGAGACAGGACTCCTCCGCTGCCGACCAGTAAGTCCAGAGTCATCAGATTGACGATGGTAGCACCGGAAGTGGATTGGCTGAATGCTTCCGAGATGTCGCGCTGCTTTTGCATGCCCTTGAGAGTGACGGCAAATTCCTTGTGCTGTTCAAACGCGAGACGCAATGCTTCCTTGGCGATCGCCTGCTCGAGAACCAGTTCTTCCAATAGTGAGGGGATTGTCGTCGGGCGGATCATCTTGTTCTTGATCATGTTACGCAGTTCGCTTTCATCTATGTCAAAGGGCACCCAACGCATGATATTGGGCAAGCCGCTGGACGCCAGAACGTTGGAAATGCTGTAGCTCATACCGAGATTGGCGCTCACGGTACGGTTGAAGATGAATTCCTCGGTAAAGACGGAGAAAACGTCCGTGGTAGCACCACCGATATCTACTCCGACTACTTCGATATTTTCTTCTTTGGCAATGGCTTGCATGATATTTCCCACGGCTGCCGGGGTCGGCATGATCGGCACGTTTTCCTTGTCCGGACCCATCGCCCAGGTCATCAATTTGTGGTAGCCCGGTGCCTGCTGCATCACGTGTTCCATAAACAGGTCATGGATCTTGTCGCGGGCGGGTCCAAGGTTCTCTTGTTCCAGTTTGGGACGGATATTGTCGGTGATGATGAGATCCACCTTGTTTTCCAATACTTCCACGATCTCCTGACGGGCTTCTTTATTGCCGGCATAGATCACCGGGAGTTTGAAGCTGGTGCCCAGGCGTGGTTTGGGATCGGCACCGGAGACCAATTCTGCCATTTCCACGACGTGCTTGACGGTACCGCCATCTTCGCCGCCAGCCATCAGGATCATGTCCGGTCGGAGCTGACGGATGCGCTCGATCTTTTCATGGTTCATGCGTCTGTCATTGCTGGCGATAAGATCCATCACGATCGCTCCTGCGCCTAAGGCGGCACGTTCAGCGCTCTCTCCGGTCATGGCTTTGACTACCCCGGTCACCATCATCTGCAATCCACCGCCGGCAGAACTGGTCGAGACATAGGCATCTACGCCGACGTCACCCTGGCGGGGGATGACAAATTCACCGTTTTCCATGAATTTGATGCTGGGGTTGTTATACTTGAGGCGAGCCAATTCCTCCAATTCCTGGGTGGCATTGATGACCCCTTTGGTAACGTCATTCAGGGGCGCTTCCACGGTGGTCGGTGCTTCACCGCGCACGGTCTGGCGGTATTCTCCGTCCACCCATTCGATGAGGATTGCCTTGGTCGTGGTGCTGCCACAATCCGTGGCAACGATCCGCGTCAGGCGTTTTTCGTCATATTGCATATATTCCTCCGCTTCTTCAGCTATTTATTTCTTTTTTCTTGAAAAGCCGGTTAAAAAACTCTGTACGTTTGGCACGGCGCCGCTGCTTGAGTATGCGCCGGCGTTCCCGCCGTTCACGGTTGATTTCTTCGTCCATTTCGTCGATCCGTTCGATCAGGCGTTTGAGATATTTCTCGTCCTGGATCATCAGGGCAAAGTGCTGATATTTCTTGGAATCGAAGAAGACCTGGGCAAAGGGTAACAGGAAATACATCGCCTGGGAGCCGATGCCGTGCAAGGGGCGCAGCGATTCCAGGAGCAGGATACCAGCCGAGCCCATGTGACGTTCGGCGATGAAGCGGGCGATCCGCTCGATCATGTCGGTAGCTTCGGATTCCGAGATCGTGACAATGAGTTTGTCTTTATATTCGCTATTCATACTGATCATCCCAAGGGGCGCGCCATGGTCAGCACCGATATCCGGCGGGGTTGGTACTTCTTTATGACCTTGCTTACTTCATTGACCGTGGTACCGGTGGTAAAGACGTCATCGACGAGCAGGATATGCCGTTCGGCTATCAGTCCGGGATGAAGCGCGACAAAGACATCCCGGAGATTATGCTCGCGTTCCTGCTTGCTGAGATTGGTCTGGCTGAGCGTATAAGAACGGCGCCGAATGAGCTCATGATAGGGGAGATCCATCAGCTCCGCCAGCTTTCGGGCGATGAGTTCGCTCTGATTGAAACCACGTTCCCGCCTGCGGACACGATGGAGCGGAGTGGCGGTGATGATATCCAGGTCGTCATAACAGGAGAATGACTTCAGATGTTCTGCCGCATGGCAGGCAAACCAGGTGACCGGACTGAGATAGCCTTCGTACTTGACCTTGTGCACCAGATCCTGGATAGCGCCGTCAAAGCGGAATAATGAACGTCCCTGATCGAATACATAGGTGATATCAAAACAGTGGTCGCAGACCTTGGTCACAGCTTCTGCACCACACTTGGGACAGATGGGCTCATTCACCGGTGTAAGGGCTTCTCTACAACTTTCGCAGAGGATGTCCGCAGCCGGATCCAACCTCTGATGACAGGAGAGACAGACCGGTGGCAGGATACAATCAAGCGTGGCTTTCAAAGTAGCGCTCAATCGCATCGAATATTCTCTTGCCGTCTTGACTTGCGACGGCTTCGGTGGCCGCCCGTTCCGGATGGGGCATCATGCCCAGTACCTTTTTATCAGTTGAACAGATA
>VGPI01000160.1 GCA_016875595.1 Candidatus Cloacimonadota bacterium | reverse complement strand
CTTTATCGCCAGAATGGAGGAATATTTCAAGGTGGCGTTCGAGACGGCAGATGCTCTGGATCCGCAGATCGATTTTGGCAGCTACGGCCATTACATGATCATCCATGCCGGTTCGGACTGGCAACATGACGTCCGCGGTGATACGCCCTCCGATCTGCCTTCCTTTTTTATCCGTGTGGGTGCTGGCAAGGAAGCCGTGGTCAATAATGGCACCGTCCTGATCCCGCATGCCTGCAACGTCCCCTCCATGATCACCCAGGATTTGCGGAGCTATACCGAGAATGATACATCCTTCAATGCCGGATATGGAGCGCTGAACTCCGTTGTGGCGCATGAATTTGGGCATTCCCTGGGCTTGGTTGACCTGTACAACGTGTTCAATTATCAGCCCATGGTCGGGGTGTTTGATATCATGGATAGCGGGGGCACCGGAGTGATGGTGGATGGCCCTGATGATGACGGTTCCTACACTCAGATCGAAGGGATATTGCCGGTATTGCCGGGGGCTTGGTCGAGAAAGCTGCTGTTTGAAGATTATTACCGTCAGACGGGGCACTTCAAGGATGTGGATCAGATCCCACTATACCAGGATATCCGTTTAAGCGCTGCTTCCCACGGGCAAAATCCAGCCAATATCCAGCCTACCATCCTGAAAATTCCACTCAATGCGAATGAGTATGTCCTGGTGGAAAACCGCAACGTCGATCCCGATGGCGATGGAGGTACGGCGGTGTTTGGCGCATTGAATGGCAGGGTGATCCTGCATCCTACTGCCTATAACGATGAAACCAACCAGCCGACCTATGAATATGATTATCTGCTGCCCTCATTTATCGACCCTCAGGATCGCTCAATCGGCGGTGGCGTGATGGTCTGGCATATCGACAATGACATGATCTACAATCAAGGGGTCATCGACAGCGAAGGCAACTTCAGATCTCATTTTGAGAACAATACGGTGAATGTCATATACAACCGGCGGGGAGTAAAGATCATCGAAGCGGATGGGCTGCCGGATATCGGCTACGATTATTCGTGGTTCTGGACTGGCACTCCCTTTGAGTACTTCCACAAAAACAAGCCCAACCTCAATGCCAATGGTGAATTTCTGAGCTGGTCGGGGCTGCCCTGGCGTCCTGATCTCGGACCGGAAACCTCGCCTCCGTTGGTCGATAATGCAGGACTACCGGGGTTTTATTCACTCAGTGATATCGATCATCCCAGCCCGAATATGTCCCTGCGGGTCAATGGCGGGTTCTTTGATACTGCCCAGGTCATATCTTTTGATCAAGACGCTGTGGTGGCGACACCGCTGATCAACAGCAGTTTCTCCAGCCAACCGGAGCTGCCGGTCATCAGCGCAAGCACGATCGATCTGCATACCTATACTGCTCTGGGAACGGCTTATACCTGGATCAATCAGATGGGCTCCTTTGATCTGTCACCCGTGCAGACAGATCACCCCATCGTTACGGCAGATGTCAATGCTAACGGCTATACCGAACTGGTGACGGTCAAAGGGAACGGGATCCGCTTCCTGGAATTTGCCCTGGATGACCTGAGTGACTGGGGGATCGCCACTTCAGCAGTCATCCCCTCAGCACCACTGTTTCACCAGGGTTATCTGTATTATCTGAGCGGTGATCATCTGCATCGCTACAATTCTACAAACCACGATTCCCTGCGTGTTTCTCAAGCCCTGACCATGGCAGCGGCAGGGAATAAGCTCTACGTGATATCATCCGGGTATCTGGATCGGGTGACATTGGATGATTTTACCCTGGAAGCATCTCTGCCTCTCCCGGAAAGAGCGGGTCCCTATGAGCCCGTCGTTCTGGATATAGCCGGGATCCACTACCTGTTCTTCCTGGCTGAAACCGGTCATCTTTACCGGTATGGCAATGGCGATATCAACAAGGTCTTTCACAATCCGCACAGCGCTAATCAGCCGACCCAGCTTGCGCTGCTTCAGTATGACGACCGGAACCCGGCTGTGGTCTTCGGCATTGCGGACAGGATCTATGCCCTCCGGATGGACGGGACATTGCTTGCCGGATATCCTCAGAATATCCATCCCTGGCAGGTCTCCGCACGTTCTCATCCGCTGGTCCTGGCACCCGATGGTCAGACCATTGTCCTGATGCCTCTGGCAGGTGGATATCTTGCCACCGATACCAGCGGCGGGATCAACAGAAGATACTCGCTGGTCGGGAATCGTCCCTCCGGAGATAGCTATCTGGTGTGGATGAACGTACCGGGAACGGTGATCTGGTATTACTGTGACCAGGATGGGAATCTGCATGTATTCGGCAAACCAGCCCAATCTGGCGATCCGATCGTCTGGAACGGGTTCCGCAATGGTGGCACGGGAGTATTCAGCGGGCTGTATCAAGCAGATGATCCGCCGGTGAATGCTGAGTTCTCGGCATTGATCTTTCCCAATCCCGTACGTAGCGGATCCTTCCACGTGCGGCTGGAAAATGCCCCCGAGGCAGTACAGATAAGCATATATAACATCGTAGGTCAGTTGATCCATGCCCAGAGCTTCACCCCTTATCCGGCAAATAATCGAGACCTGCTGGTCGAGGTCGGCAAACTCTCCCCTGGGGTCTATCTTGCTGTGGTGGAACATGATGGCAAGAGCAAGCGGATCAGATTTGCCCGGGATTAAGATATGAATGGAGGAAAACAAACCATGAAACAGATTATTCTCACGTTAATGATAGCAGTCGTGGCGCTTGGTTCTCAGGTGCCGATCTCAGCCCAGACCCGGCAGCAGAGGTCAGATGCCTTCCTGTTCGACGATGACACTGTGCCTTCCGATTCGGTGGAAACCAGCGATATTATCATGGTCAGATATGAGAAGAAAGACGCTCATCTTGCCATGCTCTTCTCCGTGCTTCTGCCCGGAGCCGGGCAATACTATGCCGACCGTTCCTCGATCACAACCTATCTCTTTCCCGTCCTGGAGATCGGGTTGATCGCCGGGATCTTCTATTACAACAACAACGGCAACGATCTGGTAAAGAAATATGAACGTTATGCCAATGTTGAGACCGTCAACGGTTCTGATTATGACAATGTATGGGATGCCTACACCGGACCGCGCTATAGGCGGGAGTATCAGACAGCCGTACAAAACGCTCTGATCGGTCTTTATGCCAATGACATCTATGACAGCGAGTTCTTCCGTCTGGACGCGGGCAATACTCAGCATTTCTATGAAGACATCGGTAAATACAACAAATATGTCTTTGGCTGGGTAGATTGGTATTCCCAATTCGCTGCCGATGCCTCCGGGACTTTTGTGCTTGACCTGCCGGCTTACAATGCTGCCTGGATCTGGAGTTACAATCCCCTGCAACCCCAGGATCGGCGTTGGTTGGGAAACATCCCGATTGCCAGCTACAATCCTGCCAATCCCGGAACCGACTACATTCCTCCCGGTGATCCCTCCGCTTCACCGATGCGAGCCCAGTATATCAGGATGCGCAATGACGCCAAAGACCAGTTCAGCATTGCCCGCCTGCTCACCTTTGGTGTGGCTTTGAACCATCTGGGCAGCGGACTGGACGCAGTCCGTCTGGTCGGCAAACGCAACCGCTCGCGTCTTGCCGGCAATGATATCCAGCTACAGTATTATACCAGCGTACGCGATGATAAGCTATTGCCGATGGTCGGTCTTAACTGGAAGTTTTAGTGAAGCGTCTCCTCCTGTTCCTGCTCCTGATATCCCTCACGGCAGTGCTTTCTGCCCGTGACAGGTTGCTATATTCCGTCTCCTCAGCAATCCTGCCCGGTAGCGGAGAACTGCAGATGGGGCAAACCCAACGGGGAGTGGCTCTATTGGCTTCCGATATCGTGTTGTGGTCTTTCTTTATTCAGACCGCCGGTGACATCAAAGAGCTGCAACGTACATACAAACAGTATGCCTACCAATATGCCGGAGTACCGCTCGATCGCGACAACAGCTATTACCAAGTGATCCAGAATTACGTCAGCAGCGATGACTTCAACCAGTTGCAAGAACTGCTGGCGCGCAATTACTTCATCCTGATCCTGAACGATCCCCAGGCATTTCAGGATTATATGAACAACAACACCTACACCGGAGAATTTGTCTGGCAATGGGAAAACACCCAAAACTGGCACCATTACCGCACCATCCGTCGCAAGCACAAGATCACCAAGATGGACAATCAGATCTTTCTGGGACTGCTGATCCTGAACCGGCTGGTCAGCGTGATCGATGTCAATCTGACCCTCAACCGCCGGAAGGTGCAGGGCTCCCTCTATTTCAGCGCTCCTGCCAGCGACCGGTTGATGCTCAACTATCGGATCGAGTATTAGGTAATATATGAAAAAGATACTTGTCATTCTCATCGTGACCCTGATCTGGAGCGGATTATGCGCCCAGAGCAAGGGCACTCTCTTTCTGAAGTCCATCGTGATCCCCGGTTGGGGACAGCTCTCTTCCGACCGTCAGTACGGCTATGCCATGCTCACCAGTGAAGCGCTCGCCTGGATG
>VGPI01000159.1 GCA_016875595.1 Candidatus Cloacimonadota bacterium | reverse complement strand
GGCTGAAGAGATCGAGGATTATACCGGGCAGAGTATTCCCATCAACATAGATTTCATTTCTGAACTCTTTATGCTCAACAAGAATATTGAGCCTCTCATGCCAAGTCAAGAACAGACCGCCTGGCGTGCTTATTACCGGGGCTTGGTCTTCAACAATCTGATCAATGTCAGTTACAGCGAGATCGGCTCTGCCTTCCGTGCACTCAGCACCTCTTACCAGCAGAACGACACCCGCTCCGTTGCCGTTACCGATCAATTCTACATCAAACAGTACGTCATGGCAACGCTTGGTTACAGCCGGACTCATGATAATCTCTCCGGGCACCGCAACGAGACCAATACTTATAACTCCGCATTTGCCCAGCTTATGCTGAGGATCCCTGATTATCCTTACCTCAGATTCGGTTACAACAACAATTGGGGCGCCAATGAGCTCAATCCCGGGATCAATGACACTGCGATCTTCAACCCCACCGAGCGGAATTCCCAGTCCATATCCGCCGGGATTGGATACAATATCACCCAGATCCCGTTTGCCCCGGCTCAGATCGATCTCTCCTGGCGTGGAAGTGCCGATGACGGTATCATCAACAACAACCCCATGTACGACAACCAGACGCAGACAATCAATGTTTCCGTGATCAACCGGTTCACTCAGATCCCGCTCCGGACGCAGATCGGTGTCACCACTAACAGCAATGAACTAAAACTGACCAGCGAGAAGAAGGACAACTTCAATCTTTTCCTCCGCGGCGAGTATGCCCTGTGGGACAGCCGGGTCAAGCCGTACATGGAGTACAGAACCACGTCCCTGAGCGGCGATCAGGATGCTCAAAGCCATGCCCATTACACGCTTGGCGTGGAGACCTTCCCGCTGAGGGATATGATCGTTTCCACCAATGTCGGCTGGAAGACCTATGCCAATGATGACCAACAAGCCGTCGATTATAATTCCTTCACCTGGAGATTTATGCTCAACCAGCGGTTTTAGGTACTGATTGCGTCGTCGATAAAAGCATGGAACGACAGGTATGCGGCGGAAAGATCAGCCGATGGACCTGTCGTTCGGTGTATCCATCAATCATCAATAAGCGCGCTTTGGAAAGACGCCCCGTTGAGCCGGCAAGCTCCGCTTATGCAACGAACCGAACGCGCTGGGGCGCTTTGGATAGATGCCCCTGCAAAGTTAAGGACAAGGGTTAGATATGAAAAGATTCAAGCCCCTGCTGATCCCGCTGCTGATCCTGATCGGGGTAAGGATCGCCTTTCTCGTTCCATCGCTGACCAATGCGGAGAACCAGTTCCACGATTCCTTCTATCGCACAAGAGCCGGCATTCCCTTCCATTCCGAGACCGGTGTCCTGGATAAACTGCTGAACTGGACGGTCAATCCGATCATTCGCCTGCTCGCCAAAGAGCGCCCCATTTCCGGCGATATTGTGATCATTGCCATCGACGATGAGACCTTTAGTTCTTTGGATCGCACCTGGCCTTTTCCCCGCGAGTTTCATGCCCGGCTGATCGAAAACCTCAATCGGGCTGGAGCCAGACAGATCATCTTTGACATCGAATTCACCGAGCGCTCCAATGCCCAATCCGATTCCATCCTGGCGGCTACGGCGGCGCACTACCGGAATGTCATCTTTGCCGGAAAGATCCTTCGCAGCGTGGAGAACCTTGATCACGTCCAGAAACTCGAGCCGATCACTCCGATCATGGAACGCCAGATCCCCTGGGGCATCGTCAATGTCCCACCCGGAGCGGACAACATCATCCGGATGTACAACTGCTTTGACTACTTTGATCAAGAGCGGGTCTATCCCCTCGGCATCGCATCCATTGGCACTTTTCGCTATCCGGAGCCCGATTGGTCTGAGCATATCCGCATCGAAAGAGACAAACTCCTCGTCGCCGATAAAGCCATCCCCATCATCAACCAGAACCAAACCATCATCAATTACTACGGACCAAACAACAGCTTCCAGCGTATCCCCTATTCCCAGATCCTGGATGACGAGAGAATGGACCTGCCCGGCTATCAAGGTATCGAACTGAACGAGTTATATGACTTGATCGAAGCAGGTGTTCTGGAGGGCAAGACAGTACTGGTCGGAGCGACCGTTGCCGAACTGCATGACTATTTCCGTACGCCGTTCAGTTACGAACTTACCGCCGGGGTGGAGATCCATGCCAACTTCATCGAGATGGTCAGGCAGGGTGATTACCTCTCTAATATCAATTACTTGTTGCACCTGTTGATCGAGATCATCCTGGCGCTCTTAGTCTGGTCGCTATTCAGCCGGATCAAGCCCCAATTTGCCGCGCCACTCACCTTTTTGGTCATCCTGATCTATGTACTGGCAGCCTACTTAGCTTTTGCGCGGCTGAACCTGCTCATCCCCACCGTCCAGACCATGGTTCTGATCGCATTCATTTATATCGGCAGTTTGGTCTATCACTATATCACTTCCCAAAAGGAGAAACGCTTTATCCGCAATGCGTTCCAGCAATATATGGCACCGGAACTGGTCGCCCGGTTGCTGGATAATCCGGGAAGTTTGACCTATGGCGGATCGCTGCAGGAACTGACCGTGCTCTTCTCCGATATCCGCTCCTTTACCACCTATTCCGAGAAACACACTCCCGAGGAGACCGTCATGATTCTCAAGGAATACCTGACGGAGATGGTCAACACCGTCATTGCCAATGGCGGCATCCTCGATAAATTCGTCGGTGATGAGATCATGGCGCTCTATGGCACCCCCGTCCAATTGGAGAATCATGCCCTCTCTGCCTGCAAAACAGCCCTTGATATGCGCACCAAACTGACGGAACTCCAAGCCCGCTGGAAAGAAGGAGGACGTGAACCATTCGAGATCGGCATCGGGATCAACACCGGAGTTGCCGTGGTCGGAAATCTGGGCTCCGAACAGATCTTTGACTATACCGCCATCGGCGATACGATCAACCTGGGCGCCCGCCTCGAAGCGATCAATAAGGAATATGAGACCCTCAACAAGATCATCATCAGCGAATTTACCTTTGATCAGGTTTCCGATCTGGTGGAAGCCCGCTACCTCGATTCCGTCAAGGTAAAAGGAAAGGAGATCCCCGTCCGCATCTATGAACTGATCGGACTTAAAACCGGAAGCAATCCGCCCCATAATTGATAACCCCGTTCCATTACCCTCCTGTCCCATTTTTGGATGCCGGCAGGAGGGTCATTTTTATCCCCTTGCCATCCAGATCACCGCAAAAATGCTCCCTCCTCCTTGCTTGATCACCTTAGTATAACCTTAGTATAACCTTACGGTCGTAAGGTTATACTAAGGTTATACTAAGGTGATCAAGCAAGGAACACACATGGTAACCAGACCAAATAGCACTTGACAGGATTCAGAATGTAAATTCACTGCCCTATGGTGATAATAATGAAGAATCGAACTAAGGCAAAACGTAAACTGAAAGACCTCTTCTGGGAATACCGGCTTTCGGAGAGAAAGCTGCAGGATCGCCTGGCAAAGAACGATCTGGCCGACCCGATAACGGTTTCCCTGTATAGCCGATTATTGCTTTCCACTCCCGATTGGTATGAAATATATGAGCTACTTACACCGGAGCAATTAATGGCTGCCCTGTCGGATCAGGTGATCGGTACGATTCATTCCAAAGCTATGCAGGAACGGTTTCGTTTTGCCGGTAGCAGATTGTTACCAAGCAGGTAAGATCATGAGAAACTCGTTTTATGAGATGTCTTTGTATCCTCTGCAGGATACAATCCTGGCGCGGATTGAGGGATTGAACCTGCCGCTATATCTCACCGGAGGTACTGCTCTATCCAGACATTACCTCGATCACCGCTATTCCGTTGATCTGGATCTGTTTGCGAATTGCCATCCTGATTTTCGGAGTGTGGTCGATGCCATTGATGAGGCATTTCATTCCAATCAGATCTCATGCCGTTCTCTTGCCCGCAGCGCTGATTTTGTGCGTCTGGAGATAATCGGGAAGAACGATATTCGTCTCAAGCTTGATCTGGTCAATGATCTGGTCTGCCACATTGGCGGATATGAGTTGTCCGGGCGTTTGGGCAAAGTAGATAACGTGTTCAACATCATGTCCAACAAGATCTCGGCGATCCCAAGAATGGAGATAAAGGACTTTGCCGATATTATCTGCATTGCCAGAAAGTATGAGTTCAGCTGGAAATCGATTATCAGCCAAGCGATGCAAAAAGACGCCTGGGTCAATCCTCTGGATTTGGCGCGGTACTTTTGGGAAGTGGATGCCAATAGATTCGAGATCATCCAGTGGATCACTCCCATAAAACCCGATTTAATCCGGAAATACTGCGAGATACTTGTGGATGAGATCGTGCGGGGCAGTGATAATTCGCTGGTAGAGCTGGGCTAATCCGTTCAGCGGATCAGGGCAAATTTCCCGCCCCGGGTGGTGGAGGAGGAGCTGGAGATCAGGTAGTAATAGACGCCGGAGGAGGCGTCTTTGCCGTTTTGGTTCTTGCCGTTCCAATGAAAGCGGCCGAATTCATTGATCCCGAGCTTGATCACGA
>VGPI01000158.1 GCA_016875595.1 Candidatus Cloacimonadota bacterium | reverse complement strand
GGATGGGGTCGATCCGGGATGCCTTGAGCGCCGGATACAAACCCGATACAAAGCCGATCAGACAGGAAAAGAGGATGCCCAGGGTCACACCCTCGTAAGGCAAATAGAGCGGAACTTTGATCGCACTGGACATGGCGGAAAGCGCTAACCAGGCAAAGGCGATCCCCAAAAAGGCGCCGATCAATGCCAACGTCAGCGCTTCCAAGATAAAATAGAAAAAGATATCCTTCTCGGTAGCGCCGATGCTCTTGCGCACTCCGATCTCCAGCATTCGTTCCTGGATCGAGATCAAAAGTGTGCTAAAGAGCCCGATCCCGCCTACGATCAAGGATATGGAGGCAATGGCGGAGAGAGTGATGTTCCACTTGCGCATATAGTTGTCGATCTCCTCATTGATCTTGAAAAGAACAGCGCCGATATCCTGAAAGGAGAAATTGGGATACATATTGTGCCGGGCGAGCATCAATTGCCTCACCTCGGTCTTGAGAAGCTCATAATCCAGCTCGGAATGCGCCTGGACATAGATGTAATTGACGATCTTCGTGGGGCTGAGATATTGGGCGCCATAACGCAGGGGAATATAAACCGCGCGCAGGTCTTCGTCCTGTTCCCAGGAGTTGAAGTTCATGCCATTGCCTTCACTGAGGGCATCGCCTGCCAGCACTCCCACGACCCGAAAGCGATGACTGCTGAGCGTGATCACCCTGCCCACCGGATCGACGCCGCCAAAGTGTTCCTGCACAAAGAGATGTCCCAATACGGCAACCGGCAGGGAGTTCTGCTCTTCATAATCGCTGAAGTATCTGCCTCTGCCAATGGCATAGGATTTGGTGATGAAGAACTGTGGATTGGTGGCGCGAATGCGCACCTGGATGTCTTTGTTATTGATCTTCTCCAAGCTCGGCAGTTCCAGCATACCATAAATGCTGCGGTATCTGGTGTTGTCACGGATGGCGATGTAGTCCTCATAATTAAGCCCCGCCACGCTTTGCGGCGTCCGGCGGAACTGCATAAGGCGCCGGTCTTGTTCCGGCTGAGTCATGGCAGGAGTGATGATCAGGGAATTGTTCCAGCCCAGTCCTTCCATGTTCTTCTGGATCAATGCCTGGATCGCATAGACGGAGGAAAACATCGTCACCACCGCCATTACGCCGATAATGATACCCAGCAGCGTCAGAAAGGAGCGCAGTTTATGGCTCAGGATACTCTGGATGGAACTGCCCAGGGCGTCACCGTAATGCATTGATTATCAGCCCATTTCCGCCTTGCAACGGGGACAGAACTTGTATTTGCCCTGCCCACGCTTGTATGACTCGAAGAGATATTCATGCCCGCACTGGGGACAAACAGTGGGCACCGGTGTATCATTGGTGATCCAGTCGCACTGAGGATAGCGTGAACAGGAATGGAAGGGCATGCCTTTCTTGTTGCGCCTGGGAACGATATCGCCCTCATGACATTTGGGACACTTCATACTCAGCGTCACGGGACGCGTGTATTTGCATTTCGGATAGGCAGAACAGGCGATGAACTCACCGAATCTACCGCGGCGCAGGATCAGGTCTTTGCCGCATTGGGGGCATTTCTCATCCATCTTTTGCGGTTCCACCACCTTGATCTCACCCTTCTCATCATGCGCAACATTTTTCTTGTTCTTGCACTGGGGATAGCGGTTACAGGCGAGGAATTCGCCATTCCTGGTGCGCCGGAGGACCATCCTACCCTCCTGACAGGCATCGCAGACGATCTCCGTCTCCACGATAAAGGAGGTCTTCTCCTTTTTAACATCCACCTGACCGATCAGCTTCTCCAGTTGCTCATAATAGTCCCTGACCAGTTGTTGCCAGACGACCTTGCCTTCCTCGATCCGGTCAAGTTTATCCTCCATCTCGGCAGTGAACCGGACATTGAAGACCGCATCGAACTTACCGACCAGAAAGACGTTAACGTCCATCCCGAGCGTCGTGGGCAGGAATGATTTCTTTTCCATCTCCACATATTTCCGCTGTTTGAGCGTAGTGATGATAGTGGCATAAGTGGAAGGTCTGCCAATGCCTTTGGCTTCCAGTTCCTTGATCAATGACGCCTCGGTAAAGCGGCTGGGAGGCGAGGTAAAGTGCTGGCTATGAGCCATATCCTTATACTCGAGGTCATCGCCTTGAGCATAGGAGGGGTGGATGAATTCTCCCGTCTGGACACTGACATGCGGATATGCCTTGATAAATCCCTGCTCTACGACTTCGTTACCGGAGGCAGAGAAGGTCGCCTCAGCGAGCTGCACATTGACAGTAGTCTGTCTGAGCGTTGCTGCGATCATCTGGGTAGCAATAAAGCGTTGCCAGATAAGAGTATAAAGCTTGAGTTGTTCCGGTTTTAGATGCTTTGCCAGCGCTTCCGGAGTGCGGAAGGGATCGGTGGGACGGATCGCCTCATGTGCATCCTGAGCGGAGTTTTTATTCTTGTAACTGCGTATCCTACCATTTAGTTGGCTCTCACCAAAGCGTTCCTTGATCAGGTCCCGGCAACGGGCATTGGCTTCCTCGGAGATTCTCACCGAATCGGTTCTCATGTAAGAGATCAAGCCCACCGTTTCACCGCCAAGATCCACGCCTTCATATAGTTGCTGGGCGATGGACATGGTACGGCTGGACGGGAAATTGAGGATCTTGGACGCTTCTTGCTGCAGGGTGCTGGTGATGAAGGGCGGCGGTGGCTCCAGTGAGCGGTTTACCCGTTTGATATCAGCCAGGACAGCCGGTTTACCCTGGATGGAAGACAGGATCTGTAGTGCTTCTGCTTCGGTATTGAGATCGGCCTTTTTGCCATTCACTTTTTCCAGGGCTGCCTTGAAGTGGGGTAGCTCATCGCGCCAGAATTCCGCTTCCAGTTTCCAGTATTCTTTGGGGACAAATTCCCGGATCTCCGTCTCCCGCTCGCAGATCAGGCGCAATGCCACGGACTGGACACGTCCGGCGCTGAGGTCTTTGGCGATGATACTCCAGAGCAGAGGACTGATCCGGTAGCCAACGATCCGGTCGAGGACGCGCCGTGCCTGTTGTGCATCCACCTTTGCCTGATCGATCTGCTCCGGATTCTGGATGGCATGCTGGATCGCCTTGGCGGTGATCTCGTTAAAGAGCACGCGATGCACCGGTTTATTGCCCAGTTCTTTCTCCAGCGACCTCACCAGATGCCAGGCGATAGCTTCACCTTCACGGTCATGATCGCTTGCCAGATACAAAGCCGGTGCCTTGGCAAGCGCTTCTTTCAGTTCCCTGATGATCTTGGCTTTCTTGGGATCGGTGACGTATCTGGGCTCAAAGTTTTTATCGACGTTGATGCCAAAATCCTTAGCCGGCAGGTCGCGGATGTGTCCCATGGACGCTTTGACCGTGAATTGGTTGTCCAGGAACTTGCCGATCGTCTTTGCCTTAGCCGGCGATTCTACAATGATCAGTCCTTTTGCCATCATTCCTTCCGTTCCATCAATCGTCTGCTTCGTGCTGACCACAACACTTTTTATACTTTTTCCCGCTGCCACAGGGACAGGGCTCGTTTCTGCCCACTTTGGGCGCGGTAATGATCGGTCTCGTCTTTTGAACGTTGCCACGCATTTCCGGTTGATTGAAAGCAGGTGGCACTGAGGCATGCTGTTCCGCATACCGTTGCGCATTGATATAGGCATTGACCTCTTCGTGGCTCAGATTAGCGCCCTGCAGCATGCTTTGCATCACTTCCTGAGATACGAGATAGGTATTGAACACACGCTTGGTCACGTTCTCCTGGATGCGCATGATCAAGCCCTGAAAGAGGTCGAAGCTCTCCTTTTTATACTCGATCAGGGGGTCTTTATTGGCATAGGCACGGAGGTGGATGCCGTCCTTGAGCAGATCCATCTCGTGCAGGTGTTCGCGCCATTCATTGTCCACCACTTCCAGCAGGCAGCGCCGTTCAATATCGCGCATCACTTCCGAGGTCACGTGCCGTTCCTTGGCTTCATAGGCATTCTGGATCGTTTCATAGAGATAACCGACCAGTTGTTCGCGGTGAACGGCACTCTTTTCCAGGTCATCCGGATCGATGTCGACGCTGATGGTGGTTTTGAACCAATACCGGATGCGCGCCAGATTCCATTCCTCAACCGACGTATCTGGCAGCATATTGGAATCGACCAGGTTACTGATGGTGTCCAGGATCATTTCCAGGATCTCGTTCTTGATGTTATAGCCCTTGAGCACGTTGCGCCGGTAGGAATAGATCACCTCGCGCTGGTTGTTCATCACTTCGTCATATTTGATCAGATTTTTGCGGATCTCAAAATTGTGTTCCTCGACCCTTTTCTGTGCCCGTTCCACCGCTTTGGTCATCCAGGGATGGCGAATGGCATCACCGGGTTTGAGACCCATGCGCACCATCATCGGTGCGATCCGGTCTGAACCGAACAACCGCATCAGATCATCTTCCAGAGAGAGGTAGAACCTCGAGGTTCCCGGATCACCCTGACGTCCGGCACGTCCACGTAACTGCCGGTCGATGCGCCGGCTTTCGTGACGTTCACTGCCGATCACATGCAAGCCGTCCAATGGCAGACCATAAGG
>VGPI01000157.1 GCA_016875595.1 Candidatus Cloacimonadota bacterium | reverse complement strand
TTTGCGCACCCAAGTCGCCATGAATATCAAGCGCTTGATGGAAATCGGCAGCTATCGCGGCATGCGTCACAAGCGCGGTTTGCCGGTTCGGGGTCAACGTACCCAGACCAACGCCCGCACCCGCAAGGGTCCACGTGCCGGCGGCTTGAAGAAGAAGAGATAGGAGCACCAGAATGGCAAAGAAAACCAGAGTTAAGAAAAAACGTGTTCGTCTGGCATTTGATGAAGGACTGATCTTCGTCCACTCCAGTTTCAACAATACGATCATCACTCTCACCGATCGTTCCGGCAACGTACTTGCCTGGTCGAGCGGTGGTAAGATCGGTTACAAGGGCTCGCGTAAAAGCACCCCGTTTGCCGCTCAGTTGGCTGCGGATGAAGTAGCGAGAGCCGGACAGGAAATGGGGATCACCCGGGTCGGGGTTATCGTCAAAGGTCCCGGCGGGGGCAGGGAATCTTCCATTCGCTCCATTTCAGCCACAGGAATGAAAGTCACGATGATCAAAGACGAGACACCCATTCCCCACAACGGCTGCCGGCCACCCAAAACCAGACGGATCTAAGGAAGGAGAACTACAATGGCAAGATATACCGGACCCAAAGCCAAGCTCTGTCGTAAATTCGGCGAAAACCTGTTCGGACCAGCCAAATACGACAAGATCATGAAAGAAAATCCTGCTCCTCCCGGACAACACGGCCGTAATATGCGCCGCAAGATGAGCGATTATGGCTTGCATCTGAAGGAAAAACAAAAGCTGCGCACCATCTACTGCCTGTTGGAAAAGCAATTCCGCAATTACTTTTTCAAGGCAGCCAAAGCCAAAGGCGTTACCGGTGACAACTTGCTGCAAATGCTGGAACGCCGGCTTGACAACGTGGTCTATCGCCTGGGTTTTGCCGTAACCAGAATGCAATCAAGGCAGTTTGTCAATCATGGTCACTTCCTGGTCAATGGTAAGAAAGTCGATATTCCTTCCTATCTGCTCAAGCCCGGTGACATCATTGAAGTTCGTGAAAAGAGCCGGTCTATGCCGATGCTCTTGGACGCCATGGATCGCACCGAGATCAGTTCACCCTACTCATGGTTGAATGTCGATAAAGAGAACATGCGTGGGGTATTTGAGAGTATTCCTCCTGCCGCTGAGATTCCCACGACTGTCGATGTCCGCCTGATCGTTGAATACTACTCCAAGTAACCACTAACAAGGAGTTTAACATGTTGTATCTTGAACCCTTGCAAATGCCGGAGAATATCGATGTCGATAATGCGACATATTCTCCCACTTTTGGTAAGTTTGAACTGGGACCATTTGAACCCGGCTTTGGCACCACCATTGGCAATACGCTGAGGCGAGTCCTGCTTTCGTCAATTCAGGGGGCTGCTGTCAGATTTGTCCGGATCGAAGGTCTGCATCACGAATTTTCACCCATTCCGGGAACTAATTCCGACTACATCGACCTGATCCTGCGGCTGAAACAACTGGTCATCTACAGCTCTTCCATTGACGAGGTCTTGATCGTCCTCGAGCACAAAGGCAAAGGCGTTTTGACCGCTTCATCATTTCAGGAGACCCAGCATATCAGGATCCTCAATAAAGACCTGTACCTCCTGGAAGTGACCGAGGACGTGGAACTCAAGATCGAGCTCTACATCGGGATCGGCAGGGGCTATGTCTCAGCCGACCGGCAAAATACGGAAGGCAAACCGATCGGCTTCATCCCGATCGATTCGATCTACTCGCCCGTCAAGAAAGTCAATTTCAGCGTTACGCACCAGCGCGTGAAAGAAAGAATGAATTACGACAAGCTCATTCTGGATATCCACACCAATGGCGCGGTCGATCCCAAACAGGCACTCTTCCTTTCCGCCAAGATCCTCAAGGATATGTATGCCAAGATGAGTTTGTTTGAGACCGAACCCGAGTACATCAGAGATATCAAGATGGATCCCGAACTGGAAGAGCTCGACCGCATCATGCGGATGAGCGTCAAAGAGATTGAGCTGACCGTCCGTGCCGCCAATTGCCTGTCCCTGGCAAAGATCGAAACCATCGGAGAACTGGTCAGCAAAAGCGAGTCCGAGATGCTCAAATTCCGGAATTTCGGTAAAAAATCCCTCGAAGAAATCGTCAATAAATTAAAGAAATATGGCTTGGAACTGGGAATGGACGTCGAGACCATCAACCGACGCATCAAAGACGCAAAAAGCCGTGGGATCAATCTTGAGCAGTTGATCTCCTCCTCCGATTCCGTCCCCGAGGAGAAGGCGGTTGCCACTCCTCCCCGCAAACCCGTTCCCGCCACCGCTAAGAAGAAGGTGAAACATGCGACATAGAATTGAAGGTAGAAATTTCGGACGGGAAGCCGATCCGCGCCGATTGATGATGAGAAACTTAGTCAAATCCATTATTGACCATGGCAGGATCACCACCACTCTGGCAAAGGCAAAGGAAATGCGACGTTTCGTGGAACGCGTGATCACTTATGGTAAGAAGAACACTGTCCATGCCAGGCGTCTGGCTTACAGCGTTCTGGGTGACCGCGACCTGGTTAAAAAGGTGTTTGACGAGATCGCTCCTGCCATGAACGACCGCAACGGCGGATATACCCGCGTCCTCAAAGCCGGATTCCGTAAAGGTGATTCCGCTCCCTTGGCAATCATCGAATTTGTGGTGGAAACCGCCAAACCCGAAACCAAACCCAAAAAGGATAAGATCAAAGCCAAAGACCTGGCAAAATAAACCCGGGTCTTACCCCCAATACTATATTTATCATAAGCCCGCGCCCATTTCGATGGACCCGGGCTTTTTGCTGTTATTGACAGAATTGGCCGATCTGATTATTATGCCTCCATGTTAACTTTGGCAATGGAGTCTGGCTATGAAACTGGCAACCGGTACCATCATCAGGGATTATGAGATCATTTCACTGATCGGCGAAGGCGGCATGGCGAGGTCTATCTGGCAAAAGAGACCTTGTTGGACCGGCCGGTCGCCATCAGGCGGCTCAATCCGACAATGACCAGCGACCAGGCATTTGCCGACCGCTTCGTCTATGAAGTCCGCATTCAGGCGAAACTGCTGCACTTCGGACTTTCGGGAGTAAAAGTCATGGTTTCCTTGTCCTCAGTGCTAACACATAACCACACTTTATCCTCTATTGCATTGACTTGTAATTCCGTACCGTTCCTGATTCACGCTACCTTCCATCTTGGACGATTGGGGGATAATGACGGTGTTTCATGCGGTCATTGCCCCCTTATCCGGCTATTGGCCATAGGGGCTCAAGCAAGGAGGAGATGACTGTCGTTGTCCAGGACACAGCGCTTGTACTGGTCATTTCCACCGGGATTGATCTGCAGGTCTTCAGCCGAGGTGATATTGTATCAAATACGGCACGGAAATTGTATTAAGTACCTATGTACTATTATCTGGAGATAGATATGCGCACCCTATTGAACCATGCATTGATTGTATTGATAACGATCGGTTTTCTTTGCGTTTCAGAGCGAGCAAATGCCGATCACTTTTTTGATTATGAACCGAGCCAGAGATATTCTGACCGGGTCTTTACCGAGACGCCTCCACCCCCCGGACCAGTGCGTCCGGTGGCGGAATTTGAGCCCGCATCGCATGTCCTGATCCGTTATCCTTTGGGGATACCGGTTTCATTGGTGGCGCAGCTTTCCAATACTGCCACGGTGATCACGATCGTGAGCAGTTCCACGGTACAGAATCAGGCGACCTCTACCTTTCAAAGTGGCGGGGTCAATTTGGCGAATGTGATCTTTATGATCGCCCCGACCAATTCCTACTGGACGCGGGACTATGGACCCTGGTTCATATTCAATGGCAACAATGAATTGGGAGTGGTGGATTTTCCCTATAACCGGCCACGCCCCAACGATGATAACATCCCTTCGGTTTTTGCTCAGGCATATACCTATCCCTTCTACGGGATGAATCTTTACCAGACCGGTGGGAACTATATGACCGACGGGATCAATACCGCCGCCCAGACGACCATTGCTTATACGGAAAACTCCAATCTTACGCAACAGCAGATCAACCAACGGATGCAGCAATACATGGGCGTTACCACCTATTTCGTACTGCCTGATCCCAATAACACCTACATCGATCATATCGACTGCTGGGGAAAGTTTTTGGCACCGGACAAGGTCTTGATCCGATCCGTTCCCACCTCCCATTCCCAATACAGTCAAATTGAACAGACCGCCACCTTCTTTGCCAGTCAGAATTGTGCCTGGGGTTATCCCTACAAGGTCTATCGCGTGTATACTCCTCAGAATCAGCCCTACACCAATTCCCTGATCCTGAATAACAAGGTCTTTGTGCCGATCATGAACACGGCTCATGATACCGCCGCCCTGCAGGTGTATCAACAAGCGCTGCCCAGTTATCAGATCATCGGAGTTCTGGGTTCATCCTCGGCTGTCTGGGAATCCACCGATGCCCTGCACTGCCGGACGCATGAGATTCCCGACCGCAACATGCTCCATATCAGTCACACCCCCCCTCTGGGCAGTATAACCTACAATCCTCAGATGCCCTATATCTCATTTGACGTCAATATCCGCGCCCACAGCAATGCTGCGATC
>VGPI01000156.1 GCA_016875595.1 Candidatus Cloacimonadota bacterium | reverse complement strand
CATTTATGGAAGATCGCCTGTACCCGGTCAAAGCGGTCTGGTTCCACGATCATCAGCATGCGCTCCTGCGATTCCGACAGCATTATCTCATAAGGGTTCATTCCCATTTCGCGTTGGGGGACGCGGCTGACATCGATCTCGATGCCCACCTCACCTTTGCCCGCCATCTCTGAACTGGAACAGGTTAGACCCGCAGCACCCATATCCTGGATGCCAACGACCAGTCCGGCTTTGATCACTTCGAGAGTCGCTTCCAGCAGCAGTTTTTCCAGGAAAGGATCACCCACCTGCACTGCAGTGCGTTTCTCCCCGGACTCATCGGTCAGTTCCACCGAGGCAAAGGTGGCACCATGGATCCCGTCCCGTCCTGTTTTGGCTCCCACGTAAACTACCAGGTTGCCGATGCCTTTGGCGGCAGATTTTGCCAGATGCCGGTGTTCCAAAATACCTACTGCCATAGCATTGACCAGAGGATTGCCCTCATAACAGTCCTCAAAATAGATCTCTCCACCAACGTTGGGAACTCCGAAACAATTACCATAATCTGCAATTCCGGAGACCACTCCTTTGATCAGATGCTTGACTTGTGGCGAATCAGGATTGCCAAAGCGTAGCGAATTGAGTGCAGCCACCGGTCGGGCGCCCATGGTAAAAATATCCCGCAGGATACCACCCACACCCGTGGCCGCTCCGTGGTATGGCTCCAGTGCAGACGGATGATTGTGGCTCTCGATCTTGAAGCTGACCGCCAAGCCATCTCCGATATCCACCACTCCCGCATTTTCCTCGCCTGCCTTGGCAAGGAGATGATCCCCATCGCGAGGCAGGGTCCGTAAAAGTTTTATGGAGTTCTTGTAACTGGCATGCTCCGACCACATCACGCTGAAAATACCGAGTTCCACCCAGTTTGGCTCTCTGTCCAGGATCCCGATGATCAGTTGGTATTCTTCAGGGCTGATCCCGTGCTCAGCTATGATCCGGGGTGTAATCTGCGGATGCTTGTGCACTGGCATCATACTGTCCTAAAAGTCGATCCCATCTTCTTTGATCAGTGTGATCAAGCGCTTGATCCGGTCGTCGATCTGATCATATATACTGGAGTAATAGTCCAGACCGCTACCATACGGATCGCTAACGTCTCCTTTTTCGCCCACGGTCTCGTTAAGTGTGAATATCTTATGTTCAGCCAGCGGAAATGCCTGGCGCAAAAAGTCCCGCTGCCGTTCTTCCATTGTCAGGATCAACCAACTACGGTTGACCAGAGCCATATCTATCTGCTTTGACACATGCCCTTCGGCACCTTCAACCCCACGCTCCACCAACAACCTCAGGGAGTTGAACGAGATCGTTCCACCGCCTTCGATCAGACCGCAGGAATCTCCTCCAAAAGCCATCCCATGGCGTTTGGCATAAAACTTAAAGAGGTGTTCGGCAATCGGACTGCGACAGATATTGGCAGTGCATACAAACGTCACTTTGGGACTGGTAAATGATTGACTCACTTCATAAAACGGCACTGAGCCCTCCCTAACACACTTGAGCGCGGATGGTACATTTCCTTGATCGCCAGGTGACTGATATTCCACGATCGTGGACGGTTGCGCTTCCGGGGATATAGACCTCAGTTCTGGTAAGATAGCAATATCAAACCAGGAGGAAAAGAACTGTTGCGCTTTCTCCACTTCGGTCACCGGTGGTAATCCGGTATAATTGATGCTGGTGCTGATCAGCGGTTCACCGATCATATCCAGAAACACTCGCAACATCGGATCAACCGGAACACGGAAAGCGATCTTGCGATCGACGGCGAAGCGATCCAGATGGCTTTTGCCAATGTCGAAGATGATAGTCAGATTTCCTGGATAGTATTGTTGCATAAGACGCCTGAGCTCATCCGGAACCCAGATATGCTGATCATCGAACCACTTGCGATCAGGGATCAACAGGATAAAACCTGCAGCATCATTTCGCATCTTCAGTTTTGAG
The DNA here is from genome assembly GCA_016875595.1 of Candidatus Cloacimonadota bacterium. Lineage (GTDB taxonomy): Bacteria > Cloacimonadota > Cloacimonadia > Cloacimonadales > Cloacimonadaceae > VGPI01. The sequence continues at coordinate 2,656 of VGPI01000156.1, read as the reverse complement.
ATCCGGGCGATCGCGATGTTACTGCTGCTGGTACACCCGATCCCGAGCATATTACCGGTATAGTGCATGACTGTAAAATCCCGGTCAAATTCCTTGTCCACGATCCGTTTCAGTTTTCTGATCCCGGGATTTACGTACAACTTCAACTATGACTCCTTTACTCAAAATAGGGCAAGGGATTAACTGCCCGTCCGTCCCGTCTCAATTCAAAATGTAGCGACGGTTGCAAGGCAGAACCCGTCATACCAGATCGGGCGATCGTCTGTCCTCTTTTGACCTTGGCGCCTTTGTTGACCAGAAGATCGTTATTGTAGGCATAGACTGAAAAAAAGCCGTTCTTGTGATCAATAATGATCAGTTTACCCTGACCCCCGAACCGGTCGGAGAATACCACTTCCCCATCATCCACTGCCAGCACCGACGTGTTTTCGGGAACTGCTATATCGACGCCATTACTGATCACACTGGTATTCGGACCACGGGATTCCTCGCCAAAACGGCGAATGATCTGCCCCCGTACCGGCCACATGATCTTAGTCTGAGTAAACTGGTAGTTTGCCGGTTCACGTCCAGTGGTTGCAGTCAGCCTGGCGATCAGTGATTCCAGTTCTGCAGCATCCTGCTTGAGTTTCTTAATCCTGTTCTGCAACCGTTGTTGCTCCTGAGTAAGTCGGGAATTCTCGGTCTGCAGCGACCGGATCTGACGGTCATAAGAGCGTTTTTTCTGATCTTCGGTACGCAATTCTCGGTTCACGGAAATGAACTGTCGGCGATGCTGTTCATAGCTTTGAGTAAGGATCACCCGGTAACCATTCTGTATGAGCAGTTCGTTATTGGTTCGATTGATCATACTGCCGGTCAAGCGCGCTTCTTTAGCCCGGGGCATCACCTCACTGGAGTAATTCAGACGAAGAAGCAGCTCAAACTCAACGTTTAGCAATGATTCCAGATAGCTGATACTGTTTCGGGTGATATCAATACGTTGATTGACGGAAGTAATGGAATCCTTGACCACCGATTCCGATCGCTGGAGGGTCCTGATATTTGTTTCTGTTCGCTTCTTCAGGTTTGCCGTTCGTGAGAGTTCCTGTTGGTTTTGTTTTTGCTTGGTTTCTGCTTGTTTTACCTGGTTTTGGGTATTGCGGATCTCATCTTCAACCCGGCGCAATTCACGCACCTTTTCGTCCAATTCATCTCCAAAATACATCGCTAAGGAGACCAATAGCAGCACGATCAGGACAATTGTTTTCTTCATTGGCGCACCCTTTTAGGTCAATTCGCACGTCAATCAATTCATAGATTGATAGATGTCAATTCAAATTTGCTGATATTCCCCGATCTAATTGCTTATATTATTGCATTAAAGCTGGTTATCAATACATGACAAGTTCCCTCGCTCTTGATCTTGAACATGTAATCTCCCTCCTGATAGCTAATACACTTGACGAAAATCCCCCTGCTCAGGATAAGGAAAAAAACTCAAGGAGATCTACCATGCTTGGCGGAAAAAATATGAAAGACCTGATGAAACAGGCGCAGCGTATGCAACAGGAGATGATGAAGTCGCAGGAAGAACTGGAAAACAAGACCTTCGAGGCATCTGCCGGAGGTGGAATGGTCACAGTGACCATGAGTGGCAAGTATCATGTCAAAAGCATCAAGATCGAACCCGAAGCGGTTGACCCCGAGGATCTTGAGATGCTGGAGGATTTGATCCTCGCTGCTCTGCAGGAAGCCCATACCCGTGTATCCAATGAGACCGAGGCAATGATGGGCAAACTCACTGGCGGCATGAATATCCCCGGTTTGATTTAATGATCCAGTCTCCGTCCCTGCTACAGCTGATCCAGTCATTCAACCAATTCCCCGGGATCGGCAGGAAAACCGCTCAGCGCCTTGCCTGGCATCTGATCGCCCAAGGCAAGGATTATGCCAATGAACTGGCGCAAACGATCAGGGCGACTGCCGAAAGTTTTGTCACCTGCTCGCTTTGCCACATGCTATCTGAGAGTGATCCCTGCCCGATCTGTACCGATACCAATCGTGACCATCATACCCTTTGTGTGGTCGAGTTCCCACCGGACGTCTATCTCTTTGAAAGCATTAACGAATTCAAAGGCCGATATTTCGTTCTGGGACACCTGCTCTCTCCCCTGGATGGTTTCGGACCGGAGGACATCCGGATCAGGGAACTGCAGGAACGGATCACAGCCCTCAAGCCGGATGAGCTCATCCTGGCGCTCAAGCCCTCGCCCGAAGGGGAAGCCACCATCCATTTCATCTCCAAATATCTCAAGGACAGCGGCATCTTGATCACCCGCCTCTCCACCGGCATTCCCTTTGGCGGCGATCTCGAATATACCGGCTCTCTCACCCTGGCAAATGCCTTCAAACGACGCTACGGAGTGTAGATGTTCACTGGAATAGTGGAAGCCACCGCTCCGGTCCTCAATCTGGTTCGCAATGGCAAGGTCATGAACTGCCGGATGGAACGCCCCGCCCCATTTGATGATCTGAACTCCGGATGCAGCATCGCCTGCCATGGCATCTGCCTGACCGTCAAGGAATTTGATGCCGGTTCATTTACCGTAGAAATGATGAATGAAACCCTGGTGAAAACTAACGCTCACACCTGGCGTACCGGAACTCTCCTGAA
>VGPI01000155.1 GCA_016875595.1 Candidatus Cloacimonadota bacterium | reverse complement strand
GACCATTCATTTTTATTATCTGGCAATCTGTCAATTGAAAAAAAAGAGCCCGAACCAGCTCCAGCACCAATGCCGCCGCTGAGCCGGGTGCACAACGCCCCGATCACCTGCGAAAGCGGGCTACTAACTCGATTGTTTGTAAGGTGGATGAATCCACCCTTCCGATCGATTTCCGCATTTTTGCCTCGCCTCGGGTTTGACTCACCTTTCCCTCGAGTTCGCTTCGAGTCTCGAAGCCATCTCGAAGCGAACCCGAAGCGAAAGCGAAACCACAGGTCAGGGGATCAGCGAAACGATCGGAGTCCAGGAAAGCACTTTACCGGGGAGGGTGGGCAAATCGGGTTCCCTGAAGACTTTGCCTGCCAAGGATTGAGGGTGTAGCGAAAAGAAATCAGGAATGGCTCCCTTCCGGTAGTCATCGTGAGTTGCATGATCATCATGCTCCTGCAGAACCAGTGAGAGGATCATCTCCATTACCAGACTCTGATGCTCCTTGAAGATGCCGTTATCGCCCATCTCCATGGGGAGATTGAGTATGGCCAGCATGGCATCGATCTCGACCGGGATCGGAATCACTTACCCTTCCTCATCAGCCCTGAAAGATCATCAAGTAGGATGGAAATACCCCAGCGAGACGGGTATCTGATTTGAATCCAGAACGATTATAACCTGCGGAAATCCGTTCGATCTGCATCACCTGCGTGCTATTAACAAATCGAGATTGCGACCGATACCGATGGTCAGCTTACCTGCGGGGCAGCGATAGGCTTTCAGTCGCAGACCTTCGTGTCTGACTAATTGTTCTTTGATGCGTTCAAGTAGCGCAGCTTCCATCGTATCTCCTTGCGAGTAGTATTGGATACTGTATCCGGTGCAAGGAAGCCATGACCCTGTATTAACACAAATAAGGATGCATAACGATGCGACAGAAATTGTGATTGACAGATAGTGTTTGCTCAGATTAATGAATTATTTCAAAAAATACACCCATGGGACTGCAAATGAAAGAGATTGAAGACATTGTTAATGACATTCGCTCCAAACTGAAAGACAATGCTTACCAAAAAGAAGAGCATGTTAGACTGGCAATTATAGCACGGCTTTGCCAAGCTTTAGGCTGGGATATTTGGAATCCAGAAGAATTCTATACTGAGTATTCAATAAAGCTAAAATCGAAAGAAGGTAGTGTTGACGTAGCTTTGTTTAATTCTCTTGTCAAAGATAAAACGCCCGCGGTATTCTTTGAAGCCAAAATGGTTGGTAAACTGAATGGTAATATTCGAGATTCTGAATACCAACTAATGGAATACAATCAGAACAATGCTGCATTGATTACTATACTTACAGACGGCAGGAAATGGCGATTTTATCTATCAACAGCACCAGGCACTTTTTCTCAGAGAATGTTCAGTTCTTTCGATTTGGAAGATGATGATATATCATACATTATTGGTATATTTAGAGACGTACTATCAAAAAATAGATTTACTAATGAAGCAGTATCAGCGGCTGGTAAGCTGTTAAGCGATTTAAAAATTAGTAAGGAAATAGATAGAGCAAAACAAGAAGCTCTTAAGCGCGGGAATGAGTTTCCAGACTTGAATATGTATCAGATTGTTCAGTTGATAATGAAAGAACACGGACATGATGTTTCTTTAGATGAGATAAAGCGTTTGTGGGATATAAAAAAAACAGGAACTGATGATCCACCACCTCCACCACCTCCACCTCCTCCAATTGATTATACTGGTACAAGTCCCTTAAGGGTTTACATCATCGACAAGTGGTTTGATCTTAATCCAGTTAGTAAGAGGCTCGATTGGAGCGATGTTAAATTTCTGGTGTTCAATTATATACTGGAAAAGGGTAAGAAGATAACGTTAGATGGAAGGAAAGGAGTGTTTACTCAGATTGATCCTAAAAGGAAGCAGAGCACAAAGTCAATTGGGGATGGGCATTTCATTGATACTGGTTTTAATGCTAACACAATTGTAAAACACTGTTGTGAAGCGCTAGCATCTGCGGGTTATAACTCTGAAGTATATCTTAGAATTGAACTGAAGCAGCTATCCTTAACTGGTGTTTTAGATGCAAAATAAAGAAGCCTCAGCACGAATCAAGATTAATGACCTGCTGAAGGAGTCAGGCTGGCGTTTTTTTGATGAGAAGGGCAAGAAAGCCAACATTATCTTGGAGAACCAGACGAAAATCACTCAAAAGATGATAGATGAATACGGAAGCGACTTTGAGTCCTCTTCCAAGGGATTCATTGACTTTCTGCTTCTGGACGAGTATTCGCATCCCATCATCGTTCTGGAAGCTAAGTCAGAAAAGCACAATCCGCTTGTGGGCAAGGAACAATCCCGAGCTTATGCCCGCTCCCAGAATTGTAGGTTTATCCTACTCTCCAACGGTAATCTCCATTATTTCTGGGACACCCAGCAAGGGAGTCCATATATCATAACCAAATTCCCATCTCCTGAGTCTATGAAGGGTTATGAGCATTACAACCCTGATCCTGATGCCTTAGTAAACGAGATTATCACTACCGGTTACATTGCCATAACCCAAAAACATGGTTACGACCAAAACCCGGACTTTCATAACGAAGACACTAAGTCAGAATACCTAAAAAAGCACAATCTCAGCCTTCTGCGACCTTATCAAGTAAGAGCGGTTGAATCAATCCAAAACGCTGTACGCAATGGTGCTAACCGTTTCCTGTTTGAGATGGCTACCGGCACCGGAAAAACGCTGATCTCGGCAGCAGTAATGAAGCTGTTCCTTAAGACCGGAAACGCTCATAGGGTTTATTTTTGGTAGATCGCCTTGAATTGGAAGATCAAGCCCAACGCAACATGGTCAAATACCTTAAGAATGACTACACTTCGGTGGTCTATAAGGAGGTTAAGGATGATTGGCGGAAGGCAGAGATAGTCATCTCGACCGTTCAATCCCTATTATCCGGAGACAAATACAGAACATTGTTTAGCCCCACAGATTTTGACTTGGTGATCTCGGATGAAGCGCATCGCTCCATTGGCGGTAATGCCAGAGCTGTCTTTGAGTATTTTGTGGGTTACAAACTGGGTTTGACAGCCACTCCCAAAGATTACATAAAAAATGCCGTTCCTGACGGCAACAGTCCCAGGGATTATGAGCGCAGATTGCTACTGGATACCTATGAGACCTTCGGCTGTAAAAGCGGTATTCCCACCTTTCGATATTCACTGGTTGACGGTGTTAAAGATGGTTATCTTGTCAGCCCAACCGTGATCGATGCTCGTTCCCAGGTTACTACCCAGTTACTCTCGGATCAAGGTTATGCCTATGTAGAACCCAACCCTCAGGGTGATGATACAATCACTTACTTTGAAGAGAAAGACTTTGAAAAACGATTCTACTCTCACAATACCAATGTCACTCTCTGCAGGGCTTTTATGGAAAATGCTTTGTATGACCCAATCAGCGGAGAGATTGGTAAGTCCATTATATTTACAGTTAGCCAAAAGCATGCCACTAAGATCACCCAAATCCTTAATGTGATGGCTGACAAGATGTTTCCCGGCAAGTACAATTCCGATTTTGCCATGCAAGTTACATCCATTATACCAACAGCTCAGCAGATGTCGATCAACTTTGCCAACAACAACCTCTCCGGCAGGGGCAACTTCATTTCCGATTATCGCAGTTCCAAGACCAGAGTCTGCGTAACCGTGGGCATGATGACCACCGGTTACGATTGCACCGATATCCTCAATATTGCCCTGATGCGACCCATTTTCTCGCCTTCGGAGTTTATCCAGATTAAAGGCCGGGGTACCAGAAGGCACGACTTCTGCGAACAGTTTATCGATCCCGCTCTAAAGGAGCAAAACCAAGACATAATCAAGACAGGCTTTATCCTCTTTGATTTCTTTGCCGTTTGTGAGTACTTTGAAGAGAAATTCGATTATGACCAAGTTCTTGCCCTCCCTGCGATCACAGAACGAACCAGCCCCCCCACTGGTGGTGAACCTCCTCAACCTCAAGCCACTGGTGCAGAAATTCACACTCCCGATCCTCTGGCAAAGATAGAACGCAAGGTCATCGGGGCAGAGGGCATGAAGATAGACCGGATGTTCTTCCAGAAATTTGAAGAAAAGATCAAACAAGACCCGATTGTTAAAAAAGGTGTTGAAGACGGGAAATGGGATTTCGTGCTGGATTATATCAATCAAAATATGATCGATAAACCGGAAGAGCATTTTACTCTGGAGAAACTGCGCCATTCATTGCAACTTGATCGCAGGCTAACCCTCAGAGAGATTGTGGAGAAAGCCTTTGGCTTGATCCCAGGCTTCAAATCCAAAGACGAACTGCTTAATACCGAGTTCGATAGATTTATCTCTATCTACAAACCAAGCTCTGCCGACAATATCCCTGCTCTCAAGTATTATTTCAAAGCTTATGTGACCGATAACCGGTTGAGAGATATTATCGATCATAAGGACTATGCCGAGCTTAATACTTATCCCCGTTTTGCCATGAAGGATTTCAAGGCGGTTAAAGATAGTTGGCGAGTAGCCATCCCGGAATACATTAAGGACTATGTGATCCTCAACAGGTATCTATGATGCGCATCCGCGTAACTGTCATTCCAGCGCCTTCCGTCATTCCAGCGCCTTCCGTCATTCCAGCGCCTTCCGTCATTCCAGCGCCTTCCGTCATTCCAGCGCAGGCTGGAATCCAGCTCTTTT
>VGPI01000154.1 GCA_016875595.1 Candidatus Cloacimonadota bacterium | reverse complement strand
ATCCTCAAAGTTAAGGTGAATAAGAACCAGATCACCAATAAAGTAAAAGTGTAGAGATTAGTGCCCAAAATTCCCTCTCGGCTATATGTATCAATACGTTAGAAGATAAATTGCTCAAGTTCGGTTAGTTCTCTTGAAGTAGAAATGCAAGGAGCGTTCGCCACCATAGGAAGTGCCGTCATAGCGCAGCACGGCAACTTCCGGACTGATAGTCACATACCTCTGGATAGCCCCTGCAGGCAGGGTGTTGTGATAGACCCATGCCTCCAGCGTGAAAGCCGATAGGGAGGTATCGATCCCGGAACCGCTGACATAGTCATTTACCCCGTCAAACTTCAGGCAGTTGCCCACGAAGTTATCGGGTGGGATCAGCCCTTCATAAGCGCCTATATCCACTCTGCCATTACGGATCCGGTCTTTGCCGGCAAGGTCGTAATTACCTATATCTGCAACACTGGTGGACGGATCCCCGGCATTGATGCAGGGAGAGCCGATCTGCAGGTCATAAGGATGATCTCCCGATCCGACAAAGAGCGGGTCGGCATCAATGCAGTTTTGATACTCGCCATCGTATCCGCCTTGTTGATCATTGGCTTCACTAAGGATACCGTTTAACCCACCACGGACATTGCAGAAGTAGAAATCCGGATTGTTCACCGATGTATTGGTAAAATTGACAATTGGTCCACGGTTGTTCCGGAGAATGCTATTCCGGAAAACCGGATTGGCACCTTCGATCACAGAGACCGCCGCGTAATTTCCTGCTACAATGGTGGAGTTGATTATTGTCGGATTGCAGCCATTGGCTAGGATCCCCATTGCAGAGCTTGGACCCCCAGTATTTGCAAAAAACAAGCAGTTCTTGACCACTGAATTTGTTCTTAAATGGATCATACCTCCCCAACCGGAAGTTTGATTGTTATGAAAAACGCAGTTCTCGATCGTGATCGTAGAATTTAGCGATAAACTGATTCCGGTGCCTGCGAAATACTTCACATTATATCTGAATATGCAATCAGCAATCCTGACTTCATTACTTTGATTCAAGTAAACTGCTCCACTTACATTACTCCCTTTACTATATTCAAATATGCAGTATTGAAGTTCACATCGAAGGGCGGGATTGTTAACACTTACAAATTCCAGCCGTAACCAACCCTGTGTCTGGTTATGTGCCGTGAAGGTGATCATATCATCCTCAGTACCTATTGCGATCAACCTGCCCCGCACAAACATATCATAAAGACCCATGAAATACACCACAGTCCCTGCTCCGATGGTAACCGTTACATTCGCATTAATGTCCACATCACCGGTGATACGTACGGTATCCACTTCCGTCCAATTGGCGTCGGAATTGATCGTTCCGGAAACGCTGATGCTCGTAGCCGGCAGGGCAAGAGGGATCAGAAGCGCCAGCAGAGCGGTGATAAACAAGATTTTTGTCAGGTATGAGTTTTTCATTTGTCTTCTCCTTTGATTTTATGATTTTGGTCGTTTTCGTCCATGATCACCCGGCATCGGGTCGGTGAGCGGTGAGCCATCCCTGGGGCAAGGAAGCTCCAATATTCGTCATTTCCTTCGCTTGATCTCTGCCCAGATGATAATCTCCTGCCTCAGTTCCCAGCTTTTCGTACCAATACAGCTCCGTGGTGCCTGCGCTTAGGATAGAACTTAATGTGCCAGTATACAATGAGTTGCACCGGTCAATGATCACTATTTCCGGCTTGACTTCACGCATGATCCGCAAGGCTTCCTCAGGAGACAAAGCAAAGTGAATACTGGCTTGTGGCAGCCGGATCAGTTGCTCGATCAACTGAGGATCGATTATGTCCATTGTAATGATCAAAAAATTCATGTCGTTACCTCAATACCATATACAGCAAGTCCTGTTCCATAACATTAATTCGTTATATATCAATTTCTTAGGGTTTAATAGAATCGCTTGGACAGCGAATAAACTGCCAAAATGCCCGAAAACGACCATAGGCTACCTGCTGAATATGGACGCAGATCCTGAAATTGCCTGTATTTTATTTCTATCATCCTATTCATCAGCATCTTGCGAGATTGGTCGATATTGACCAGGCTTTCCCTCTGATCGGCTTGAGAATCAAGACATGGATTTCGAGTCCGACTTCGGGCAAGGTCACCAAAGTCATCAGTTTTGGGCGATGGTTGTATCTTATAATTGGATTTGCAACCGAAAAAATCCAAGGCTTGAATCATCTCTCAGCATCAAATTACTGAACAATATCTTTGGTTTATTCAAAAATAACTATGGACAAAAAAGGATGGTACAGACAAAGGGACCCTGTGTCTGCATTGCTTTAACCAATGCAGTCAGTGGTCGCCAGTCAGTACAATAGAAACAAATCGCCATTGTTAATGTAAATCAGTCAAAGAGCGATTGGGTAGGAGCAAATGAACATCATTGATCAGATCGCAGCCTATTTATCCGACCTGCACCGGATCATGCAGATCCTGCGCATCGTCCTGATCATCGGGATCGGATACCCATTGGTCAGGTTTATTGTGCGCCTTATCGGTAAGATGATCAAGGACAGATTATCCGCCCAGGCGGAGCAATTGATTTTGCGCTTTATCCATTATGTGGGTTTTCTAATCATCCTGGTCAGCGTACTGAATGAATTGGGGTTCAGTTTATCCGTGCTACTGGGTGCCGCCGGTGTGTTTGGTCTGGCGATCGGATTCGCCTCCCAGACCAGTGTGTCCAATATAATCAGCGGATTTTTCCTGATCTCTGAGAAACCGTTTGTAGTGGGTGATACGATCCAAGTGGGAAGCTCGATCGGTACGGTGAATTCGATCGATCTGCTTTCGATCAAGCTCAAGACTCCGGACAACCGCTATATCCGTATTCCCAATGAGACGATGATCCGGACGGAAGTGGTTAATATCACGTACTTTCCCATCCGTCGGGTGAATATCCCGGTTGTCGTGGCTTACAAGGAAGACCTGCGTCGGGTGTATGGCATCTTGGCAGAGATCGCCGGGAATGAACCACTGGCTCTTAAAGATCCTGCTCCGGTGATATTGATCGACCAGCTCGGCAATACTGGCATTGATTATACATTTGGCGTATGGTGTCTCAGAGAGGATTTCTTTGTGATGAAGACCGCTCTGATGATTGCGATCAAAGAACGGTTTGATGCTGAAAAGATCGAAATACCTGTGCCCCATATGGCGTTATATCCGGGAGAGACGATAAAGCCTGTTTCGACCCAAGTAAACAATAAACCTGGTAATTCGTAATGTCGCTTTCCCTCAGCGACCCATTAAAGGAGAGTAAAATGGACAAACAATTCCCAGTGAAAGGCGTGATCTTTGACCTGGACGGAACGCTATTGGATACCTTGCAGGATATCCAGGCTGCTCTTAACAAGTCATTGATCTTCTTCAAGTATAATCCGGTCACTCTGGAACAGACCAGAATGATGATTGGCGAAGGATTGGATGTATTCATCCAAAAGGCACTCCAGGACAGACCGCACACCGCCAAGGATACTTTGCAGTTTACAGCCCAATTCGTAGAAAACTACGAACAGGTCTGGCGCGAGACCACCCATCCATACCCAGGGATCCTGCACCTGGTCCAGACCTGTATCACAAAACGGATGAAACTGGCTGTGCTTACCAATAAACCGCATGATTTTACTAAACGGATGCTACGCTATTTCTTCCGCGGATCTCTGGTCAACCTGCGCAATAATCCTTTCCAGTTCTACCGCGGTTACCTCGATGGTGAAAGCGTAAAACCGGATCCGGACGGTGCTTTGGATCTTGCCGCCAAGCTGAAGCTGCCACCAATAAATATCCTTTTGGTCGGTGATTCAAACATCGACATCCAGACCGCAAAAAACGCTGGGATGATCTCCTGTGGTGCTTTGTGGGGATACCGGTCCGAGCAAGAGATCAAGGATGCCGCTCCGGATTGTATCTGCGCCACACCCTCTGAATTGGCAAACAAGCTCCTTTCCGTCCGTTGCGTGATATGAGGGATTTCCGGAAAGAGATAATCCTGCAGGTGTGCAGGGGTTCCGCTTCGCTACACACCTTGCCAAAGATGGTGTCAGCCCTCCGGGTACTTACAAACGCTCCTGTCGGGGAATGCTGGTATCGCTGTTGACTAAGAAACTACAGGGGTAAAGGGACAGATTACAGATTCACCGCCAAAAACTATCTGCGCTGTTGTCACCTCCGGGGTATATACTGCAGGCAAGTTGATGGTGCAGGAGCCCTTGCCGACCATAAAACCGATCACACTTCCGGCAACGGCATCATCGTAGGAGTGCTTTCCACCAGCGCTCTTTTCCGATCCCCCGGTATCGATCCAGGTGATGTCCTTGCCGTGAAAGATGTAGGGGCGCTTTCCCTCAGCGCCCCAGGAGAACCCGGCATCGATCCAGGTGATGTCCTTGCCGTGAAAGAGAAGGTGAATAGACTCGCTATCGGTCATGATGGTCAGGTTGTTTCCCTCACGGGTGTATTCACCAGGGAACGGACAGCGGATCTCAATCACGTCGATGAAAGCCTTGGAGATTCGGATGGAATGGACTTCGCCACCAGATCGCAAGGATTTTATCCGGCCTTCAATGGGGCTTACCATCATCCCCCGTTCCGGCTGAACGATCCTGCCCTTGGTGCGGAAACTGACCATGATGTAACCATACCAGACAAAGCTTGCCACGGTTATCGTCAACAACGGGAAATACATGTAATCGAGGTTGCGCAGG
>VGPI01000153.1 GCA_016875595.1 Candidatus Cloacimonadota bacterium | reverse complement strand
AAAGTGGAGATCATTGTCTGCCTTTTCTTGCCGAATCCCCCCTTTCTCCTTGCTTGATTACCTTAGTATAACCTTAGTATAACCTTACGACCGTAAGGTTATACTAAGGTTATACTAAGGTAATCAAGCAAGGAGAAACCACCTTCGTGGCGAAAGCAAGGCAGGCAATCGAGGGGAAGTGATCATCAAACTGGGAGTTCGCTGTTTCATGGGGAAAGAATGCTCATCCCCTAAGGTAACAGCGGGATAAAAGAAGGGGTACGGTCGGAATACCGTACCCCAAGCGGATTCGAGGGCTACCCCCCAAGTGGTCTGCAGTGCAGAGGATCGGGAGTATCCGGTATCATTTATTTAATCAATATGACCTTGCGGGTGCTGATCTTGAGGTCGGCTTGCATCCTGATGACGTAAACACCACTGGCACAGAGCGCACCGTTTTGATCCTTACCATCCCATTCCAAGTGATAAATCCCGCTGGCTTTGTTGTCGTTCATCAGAGTGCGGATCAATTGTCCTTTGGTATTGAATACCGATATGGAAACGGGTGAATCACTCCTCAGAGTATATTCGATCGTGGTTTGAGGCGAGAAGGGATTGGGATAGATCCGGGAAATATCCGTCACCAGATCTACCTGCGGGGGAGGCACATCACCATCGTTATTGACCAGGATGCTGAGCGGACCGAAGAAATTGGAGGTATTGCTGAATTCAACCGCTTCCAGCCAGTAGAAATAGGTCTGGTTGTTTTGCACTTCCTGATCGGTGTAGTGATAGCTGGTGGCTTGTGATGAATTGCTTGCCGGGATCATCGGTGAGACCATTACCGCGCTGGACAGGTTATCTTCCAATGCCCGGAGGACATAATACCCTGCCATCTGGCTCTCGGATTGAGTGACCCAGGTAAGGTGCACAAAATACTGGGAGGTTATCACTGCATTAAAGGTGGAAAGGACTACCGGCAGGGTTTGATCTCCAAGTGCGATCGGCACTTCCGGGATATCCTTGCCACCGGCAGGGATCTCAAACGTGATGACACCACCGGCATTATGCACGATCGTCCAACTCGCCGTCACATAGCTGTACCAGATACCCAAAGCGGCGTCGGTTGTAAAAGTGATGGTCCAGGGTCCCGCTCCATACATGGTGATGGTATTGGCATAGATCGGAACGGCTGCCGGATTGGGATAAGGAGGCATGGGATCAGGATTGATGGCATCATTGGCACTGCCACCGCTGACTTCCATGACGGTACCGGCAATGATCTGGACGCCTTCGTCTTGCGGATAGTCATAGGCAGTGTAATTCCAGATATTGCTCAGAACGGTTTCGAGAGGAGTGACGGTTTCCACGCGCCAGTAATAGGTCAGTGGATCAAGGGTTCCGGCATAGGTGTAGGACGAAACGGGGCAAGCCTCTCCATTCACCAGATTCCAGTTGCCGCTGGCGGTGCCGAGATAGAATTTGTATCCGGAAGCGCCGGCAACCGCGTCCCAGGTGAAGGTCTTATTGGTCACGACCCGGATGGAGGTATGGGCAGGACTGGGATTGATAGCTTTGCCATCAGCGGTGGTGAAGCTCCATCTCTGCGTATCGCTTGCCATACCGGCATTGTTACTACCAACCGCAGACCAGTAGTAGGTGGTGCTAAAACGCAGGAGATCCGGGGTGTAGCTGTTTGTGGTTAATCTTGCCCCATCCGCGATATTGGGTGCTACTTCCACGAGATAACGACTCAAGGCGTTATCGTTATGATCATCCCAGGTCCCGACCGTCCAGCGCAAGGTGTGATACTGTCTACCACCAGTATTGTTCGGCTCGCCGGCTGCCCAATTGGTATAGGACCAGGGTGAGCCGTTCGTCCATTTATAGAGATGAGCCGAAGGTCTCCTCGTTCCACCTAACCATGCATGTTGGTCACTGCCAAAGAGGTTGTTTTCGGCAGAGGATCCGGTTGCGGCAAGGTATCCGCCGTCTTTTTGTGCCTGCACACTGGCACCCGTCCAGTGCCAGTCATATCCATGATTAGACCGATAGTAGCGGTGTCCGTTCCATACGCCAAAATCGGTATAGTTACCGGCATTGCCGATGGTATTGTTGGTGCCAAGATAGGCGTAATACTCTGTGGGGCTTCCAGAGGGAGCATTCCAGGTAAGAGTGGGATTGATGGGGACACCTGTTGCGCCGTTGGCAGGTGAAATGCCCGCGGAAGAAATAGTTCCGGGAGCAGTGCCCGGGGAGTTCGTTGTCCAGAAGGAGCGTTGCCCGCTCTGAAAGAAAGGGCGACCATATTCATTGTAGGGAACGGCGATCCAGCGGTAGAGAGTATTAGTAGGAAGTTTGTGCTCCCTGAATGAATAAGAGGTGCCATATACGACCACGCCATCCAGGATGTCGGCAGGATATTCGGATAATGATCTCAATGTAGAGGTAGCGGAGACGTCATGCCAGAGCCGGCTGGTTTGCCTTTGTATAACGTGGTTTTCTGTTAGTTGACCATTAGGTTCGGGACGATCTGCAGTAATATCCCAATTGGTATAGCCACTTGGCTCGCCGACATTCCAGATGTACTGATGCTCATTTGCGGCATCGGTAAAACCGATCCAATAGTGTTCATCATTGGGCAGCATCGCTTGTTCATCCGCACTGTTGATCGCCACCAGGTGTCCACCGTCGGCTTCGATCGCGGCTTTGGAATCAGCGTAATTGAGGGTTGTTGTAGTTTTATTATAGACATGACCGTTGATGAAAGCAACTAGGGTGCCAAGCCGGGACCTGGATCTGAATACGTACAGTTTGTAATAGGTGGCACCATCCACAGCAGCCCAGGTGAGAGTGGGATTCAGGGGATCTGCAGGTCCGGCTTCGTTGTTTGGCGTACCCCAGGTGGGATAACTTGATGGTGCAGATCCGTCGTTGCCGGTAGTGAAATACCAGGTACTCCAGGGACCATTTCCATTGAGGTTTGTTGCTCTGATACCCCATCGGTACTGGGTATTCGGCGCCAGCTTACAATTCAGGTCAAAATAGTTGTTGCCGGTTATTTGCCGGTGCATATCCTGACCATCCACTTCGATCCAATAGCGATGGCTACCACCGCCGTTATAGTCATTCCACTCACCGTTACTATACAATCCAACAAAATCCTCGCCACCAGCATCATTGGGCTCACCGGATCTCCATCTGCTATAACTAAATGCTCTTCCGTTTTCCCATCTCCAGGTTCCCTCGTTTACTCGATCGGTAAGACCGATAATGGTGTTTACCCCTTCGTTATTGGCTTGCATACTGTTGTTTATCGATTCGGTGTAAGGACATCCAAGCCGCCAGTTATTATTGGTTGCAAGGGTTTTGGCGTCCGTCCAGGTTGCTGTGCCGCTCGACAGATAATAGTGGGTGCCATCGACGGAAAACTTGTAGGTATAACCGGTGATGGGTTGGGCTACAGTCCGGATATCAAGTTCATATTCAAAGGGCTGGTTCCATTGACCGCTGGTATGCGACCAGGATAGCCGCAGATCCTGAAGTCGTACTCCGGTTGCGTTGTTTGCCGGATATGGATTCTCCGGTGCAAGCGGGACGGCAAAGAGGCTGAAGGTTCCGATGCTAACGAGCAGCATCAGGGTGATTAGGGTAAGTAGTGTCTTCATTTGATTCTCCTTTGTTTGTAAGTTTGATTGAATACATAAATCGAAGTCATGACGAGTTCATCTATCCAGATGGTAGTGATGAATGGTCTCATCGCGCATTTGGATGATCTGGTCCCTGATCAGGTCATAGCTTTTGCGGTCATAATCCAGGATCATGTTCTCTATCCGTCCATCGGGAAAGGTGATGATAAATCCCAGATAGCCACTGCCATCATTAGAGTTCAGGGTCGTGTCGATGATCTCGCTGACCATGACACGACCCATAAACTTCCTTTTCATAACCCCATCCCACCGATTGCGTTGTCCAAGACAACGTCACGAAGTTGGAAGCGGTCAAGGTCGCGGTAAAACTGCTCAGTACAACCGGCAGAGGACCTGCTTCATCGGTTTCCCAAGAGGAATAAGCACTCCAGGGCCAACCTCCAGCTGGATTCACGGCAGCCACGTATGCATAGTAATCCAATCCCGGATCCAAACCGACGACTCCGTTGCTGTATTTAGTAGGGGCTAAGGGAGGATCAGGGTTCAGATTCCAAGGCCAGTTACTTCCTCCATTCCAGTTTGGATCACAGTATGCAGGAGGAAAATACTTTGCGGTAGTGGGAAAGATGCCAAGATAATAGTAACCGACAAAAGCCGATGGTTCAGCAGACCACGTAATGATACCGGTTGTGGGACCAGTGCGGGTGAACGCAACCCAATTGGGTCGATCTGGAGTTGGGGTCTGTGCTACACACAGTGTAACGACAAGGGCGAATAGAAGCAGTAGTAGCGTTCTACTCATGATATACCTCATTTCTTATTTCATCTTATGGATGATACGCTCCTACTGTGCAAAGAGTATGCCAAACGAAGAGGAAATGCGATTGAGATGAGTAACATGCAGGGATACATAAATATAGACATCTTTCAAAGGGTCAGAATTCGGGGGATCGATTGAGTTTCAATGGCTGTAATTGCACAAGTGCAATGCAATAGTGGGATCGTTGGGTGGTGCTCTGCTCAATAATGGTCCTTGTACAGGGGGGGGGTTATCGTGTGGAAATCGGTTCGACAGAGGCAGTTTATGAACTAAAGAACTTTGCCCGGCAGAAGCAGCGCCGTTGGTAACGATAGCGTCCACTGGCCGCTGTGGCAGACGGAATTTGCC
>VGPI01000152.1 GCA_016875595.1 Candidatus Cloacimonadota bacterium | reverse complement strand
TGACAAGCGGTGCTTATATGACTGAAAGGAGTTACCATGTATAGAACATTGATCTTCCTGGCTGCTTTCATCATCCTGACCGGCTGCCGGGGATCAGGAACAGGATCAACTGCGGTCAGCCAGCGTTATACCAAGTTTGATTCGATCATCGATCCTGCCAAGCCGATCGCCTTTGGCGAGGATAATGATGTATATGTCTTCTGTGACGCCGGTAATTGGAACCGAATGGAAAGTTTCGTTCGCTCCACCATCGAACGGGAGATGTTCATTGTCTATAATGAACGCTATTTTAATCTCTATCCTTCTGACATCAAGGACTTTGACCGTATATCCAAATACAAGAACCTGATCCTGATGGGCGATCTTGCCGGTGGCGATGCCGTTTCCCGGCATATCATCAGCACTCTGAGCGCTCAGCATATCGAACGCATCCGCCAAAGTGGCGGCGAGATGTATATCACCAAGAACCGCTGGGTACGCGATCAGATCGTGCTCTATCTCGTGGCGGAAAATAGCGACAAACTGGAACAACTGGTGGCAGTCCAGTCCAGCAACCTCTTTTCCATCCTGCTCAAACGCCTGACCGAGCGCATTGCCCATCACACCTATCTCACCAAGACCATCGCTGCCGATTTTTGGCAGAAGTATCCCTTCTCGTTGCAGATTCCGGAGAACTACCGCCTCTATTCCAATGACCAGAGCGGGCGCTTCGTTTCCTTCCTCTATCGTGCCCGGCAAGCTGATCGCCAAATCCCCGACAAGTTCGTCTCGGTGTATTACCAGCCCATGGCAGCGGACTCCGTTACCAGTGACTGGCTGCTTGCCAAGCGGGCGGAACTGGCAGCCCAGTATTATGACGGGGATGTCTTTGATGCCCACAGTATCCGGCGGGAGCGCTTCACTATTGCCGGTTTTGAGGGCTGGCGCATCATCGGTCCCTGGGAGAACCGCAAGCATCTGGCAGGCGGTGGATTCCAGAGTTTTGCCTTCTGGCACGAACCCGGCAAGTGCGCCTATCTGATCGACAACACGGTTTATTTCCCAGCCGGCGAAAAACTGCCGATCCTACTGGAGCTCTACATGATCTCCGCCACCATTCAGATCAGGAAATGAGCCGTTATTCCATGCTTGCCCCCCGAATCTTCAGTGGCTGCCTATCCCTGTCCCTGGCGTTGCTGATCCTCCTTTCTGCCTGCAGCACCAGCCGCCGGATCGCCGATCCCGTGCCGGTGCCTTCCTCCAGCCCGACCTTTGCGTCGATGTACTTCTTCACCGTAAGCGATTATCATTATCGGAACGGTGATCTGGTCGGAGCGGAGCAATTGATCCGGGAGGCATTAACCCGCGATCCCCAAAGCCATTCGATCATGAAACGCCTGCTACTGATCAATGCCGAACGCTTTCATTGGGATCTGATCGACAGCACCAGGATCATCGGATTGATCGACTCCCTGCAGGCGAAAACCGTCTTCGATGCCGAGATGCTCATTATGGCGATCGATGTATTGGGAAAGATCCCCGATCTCGAACGGCAGGGCAAATACATCGACCTCTATATCGAGAGCTATCCGGTTACCGATGCCTATATCCGTAAATTGATCCATGTATTTAACCGCCTGGGCACGGTCGATCTCAAACTGATGGAACAGATCCGGCAGCTTGCCGGATACGATACCGATATCCTGATGTATCTGGCGCGCATCTACATTGCCGCCGATCCCCCCAAGGCATCGGAAGTACTCTGGCAGATCCATGACACAGCCCGTCTGGACGAAGCGGAAAAACTGCTCCGTGAGCTCACCGTCGATCTTGGTTCCACCACGGAGATGATCAAGCTCTTCCGCAGCTACCAGCCGGACGAGGACCGACCCTACCTCTTGGAACTGGTCAATTACCTTGCTACTCAGGAAAAATATGAGGTGCTCCTCAAACTCGAAAGCGATCTCCTCACCCTGAAAGAACCAGATTTTCTTCATCTGCTTGCTCTTGCCGCCTTTGAATCCGACCAGGACAAGGTGCTGGCAAGGGTAATCAAAGCGATCGAAGCCCAAACCCTCCCCCCGGAAGACTTCGCCTACAGCTACGCCCTTGCCGCGGTTAATGCTTTGACTTCCAATGACTATGGCAATTTCCGCAAATACATCTCTTATTTACCTTCCCTGTCCCAACTCGACCTGGCTTGCATCTTCCACCTCAATCATGCGTTACGCAGATCTAACCTTCCCTTCAAGCAGCTGACCCCTTCCCAAAAAGCCGATCTGGCTTCCGTCTTTGACCTGTTGCCTGCTTCCGCCCTGCCCCTGACCACCCGGAACTATCTGAGCGCCATGCTTTACATTTTTCTTTTCGAACAGGAACCGCCGGATAAGGATATCAGTCAGATCCGCTTCGATTGTGCCCAAAACCTGTGGAACCGGGGTTATCGCAACCATGATCTGATCCGGGTGATGCAAGCTTATTATTGGCAACAAGGCGATCATGATTCCCTGATCCCGTTGCTGCGTGAGGCGATCACACTCTATCCCTATGAAACTTATTACCTCAACGATCTCGGTTATACTCTCTTGATCTCGGGTGGTGACCTCGATGAGGCGGGAGAGTTGATCAGCAAAGCGATCTATGTCGATCCGGATGATCCTCATATCTTGGACAGCATGGCATGGTATCATTACCTCAAGGGTGACTACGCCACTGCCCTGGAATGGATGGCGATCCCCCAAACCATGGAGGACATGCCCGGTACCATCGCCTATCATCTGGGCATGATCCACCTTGCGCTCGGTAATGGTGAACAATGCCGGTATTTCTTCAAGCGTGCCCTGGAGACCCATGACGATGATGAATCAGCCCGCCAGGCACTGGAGATGCTGAACCGATTGAACCGCTGAGTATAACACCCGAGCAGTTTTTTTGTGTCCGCCTACGTGCTTTTCTGGGATTGGAGATAGGATCTGACCAGGCGAATGCCATTGCCGTCATAACGGAGATTGGCGCCAAAATGATGCCGGCAGGAAACGCGCATAAATCCCGCGTGATAGCTGAAAGACCCACCCCGTAGGACTTTATTACCCCCTTGATCGGGTCCGGTGGGATTCAGGATCGGTTTCGGCGTATAAAACTTGGCATCAAACCAATCCCAACACCATTCCCAGACATTACCGCTCATATCGTGGATGCCCAGTTCATTCGGTTTTTTCCCACCAATTGGCTGGAGTTTCATCCCGGAATTATCCTTGCACCAAGCAACTTCCATCTCGTTGTTGCTTCCGGCATAGCGATAACCGGAAGATCCCTTTCCACCCCGGGCAGCGTATTCCCATTCCGCTTCCGTCGGAAGACGATAGCCATTAGCGGCAAACCGGCAGTAGACCGTCCCGCGTGACCAGTCCTTCGGCTCCGGATTACCATCTAAACTGAAACAAGGCACCAAGCCCTCCATCACGCTCCTTTGATTGCAATAAGCAACTGCATCCAGCCAGCTCACGCTTTCCACCGGTAGGTCGTCTCCGCGGTGGTAGGATGGATTATTGCCCATCACCTCCAACCATGCCTTTTGAGTAAGCTGGTATTTGGCTATATAAAAGGGGTAGAGCTTGACCAGATGCCGAGGTCGCTCATCATTTTCACCTTCGTTGAAATGATCGCCCATTTCAAATACTCCGCCTTCTACTCTGATCAACTCGATTGGGATCAGATCGGGCTTATGGTTATGGGCAGAGATCCCTGCATTAGAGCTCTCCTGTTCACTATGCCGTAGCATGATCTCTTTGGCGGTCATCAATTTACATTGCGGTTTGGTCACCGTGCTCATGATCGAGATTAATTCCTGTGCTTTGGGAGACAGCGGGGCTTCGGACGGGATCTTGAACTCGGGCGGCGATTGATCCTCTATAAACAGCTGATACAATTCGAGTTCCCGGCAAAATGCCAATTGAGCCGTCAGCATCTGGTATAGTAGAAGTCCGCAGGCATAGATGTCCAGTTCCGCGCCACTCATCCGCTTGATACCGCCGACTTTGATGTGAGTGTGTGTTTGATCCCGGCTCTCCTGTTCTGCCTGCGGATAAATGTATCTTCCCAAGATCTCAATAATCCCAAAATCTCTTACTGAAACCACATCCGTATCACTCAAACAGATCTTGGATGCCTTCAACCTACCATGAAAGAAACCCTCACGATGAACATACATCAATGTATCGGTGATCTGACGGCTGATCCTGAGCGCTCGTTCCTCCGCGAAAGCGCCATCTTCTGTTAAAACCAGTGAAAGCGTTTTACCGGCGGTATAGTCAGTTACGAGATACAGACGGTTGGCATGGACAAATGCCCTCCTGAGGGAACTGATCAGTGCATGCTTGATGGATGCCAGGGACTTGAGGCGGTCAATCACTATTTGATGTTCTTCATTTTCCGGCTGGATCGCCACGGATGTCTCACGCAGTACGACTTTAAAGCCCATCAGGATCTCTTCGGCAAGGTATGCCTTACCCAGCATGCCGTTGCCCAGTTCGCTTATAATACGATAATTACCTATAGTTGTGCTGATCATGTCACTCATCTGATATCATCCTTATCGGTCGGGGAACGGTCGTGTAATTGCACTCCTGTTGTCAAGTAAAAAATTCCCGCCCCTATTATCAAATATCTCTTGACCTCCGGGTGTCCCGATATTAGTCTGTCTCAAAAAAAACGAACAAGGAGATATTATGCCATCTGCTCCGATCTTAATTGCCGGTGCTTGCCTGATCGTCCTGATCGTCTGGCTCATTGTTGCCAGGGACAGGACGCTGGCTCGTACCTGGGGTACGGCA
>VGPI01000151.1 GCA_016875595.1 Candidatus Cloacimonadota bacterium | reverse complement strand
AAGGCGGTCTTCCTCCCCAATGACCGGCATGGCTTCAAAGGCAATGCCGTGCTTGACTTTGATCACAGGATTGAATTGATCCGGAAAGCTATTACAGGACAAACAACCGAGAACCGGAATGCTCCACCCCTTTATCCTGGCATCGAATGCTGGGATGCCGACAGCCGGCAATACGGCTCCGGATGGACGGATGAACTGATGCAACGTTTGAGCGGGCAGTATCCCGATGCCTATTTCTGCTTCGTCATTGGCGCCGACAATCTACCCTCGCTCGACCGCTGGCACAATTTTGCCTGGCTGGCGGAAAACGTCCATTTCATCATCGTCCCCCGCTTAGGACAAAGTGATGTATCGCCCCTCCGGGGCTTGGGCTTGGGGTGCCGGCTACCGGTGTGCAGGGGTTCCGCTTCGCTACACACCCTGCCTAAGATGGTGTCGCCCCTACCGGGGCTTTCCCTCAGATTTTCCTGGGTGGAGATGCCCATGGTGCCTGTTTCCTCCAGTGATATCCGTGCCAGGATCCGGACAGGAAAAAGCATCAGCGGTTTGGTGCCCGAACTGCTCGAACCCGACATCATCCGCCTGTACTCTGATGAATGATCGGACAAGCGCCGCTTATGCAACAGACCGGAGATGATGGGGCGCTGAAGGAAAGCGCCCCTACGACTGGACAAGTTACGCTTATGCACAGTACCCGAACTGATCGAACCCGACATCATCCGCCTGTACTCTGATGAATGATCGGACAAGTTACGCTTATGCAACAGACCGGAGATGATGGGGCGCTGAAGGAAAGCGCCCCTACGACTGGACAAGCTCCGCTTATGCAACGGAGCGCGGGAATGCTTCCCTGGATGTTGACCGGTGGGATCTGTTACACCGGAGGCGTCCTGTTTTACGTCGGGAAACGGCTGCCCTATCACCATGCCATCTGGCATCTCTTTGTCCTTGCCGGCAGCATCTGTCACTTTATTGCCACGTTAATACCGGGCAAATCATAACTTCAGGATAGAATATGAGAACCATAACCAAACGCATCCTCGCCATCCACGACCTGTCCGGCTTCGGCTTCAGCTCACTGATGGCAGTCATCCCGATCATGACGGCGATGGAGATCCAGGTCTGTGCCCTGCCCACCGTTATTTTATCTGCCAACACCTGTTACGACGGCATCCAAAGCGTGGATATGACAACCCACCTCAAGGCATTCGCCACCCATTGGCAAGATCTTGACCTCCATTTCGACGCGGTCTATAGCGGCTTCCTCGGTTCGCCGGAGCAAGCCCGGATCGTTGCCGGGATCATGGCTTATTACCGTGAAAGGAATGTGCCCTGCATCGTGGATCCCGTGATGGCGGACAAGGGTGAGCTCTATTCCTGCTTTGATCGCAGCATAGTGGATGCCATGCGTCAACTGATCCGCCAGGCGGACGTTATCACTCCCAATCTCAGCGAAGCCGCGCTCCTGCTCTCCGAAAGCTATCCCGAACGCCTGAGTGCGGGTCAGTTGGAGGACTGGACCCGCCGTTTGGGTGAGCTTGGCTGCCGCAATACCCTGATCACCGGCGTCCTGCTCAAAGGAATGAACTCCCAGCATTCCATTTCTGCCTACAATAGCGAGCACGACCAATACCGTCACCTCCAGCACAAGGCATTTGCCGGTGACTTCCCCGGCTCCGGAGATATCTTTGCCACCGTACTGACCGGTGCCCTCGTCTGGGGCAAGAGCTTGATCCGCGCCATTGACATCGCCGGTGAATTTGTCTATCAAACGATAGAACATACCGCTCTGTCGCCGCGTCCTTTGAGTGAAGGAATCGCTCTGGAAAAGACCCTGCATCGCTTGCACAGCATTCCGGATGCCTGATCCCCGCGGTATCTGCGTCACTGATCTCGATGGCACCCTGCTGACCAGCGACCGCCAGATCACGGATGCCAGTTTGGCGGCGCTGCATGAGCTCGGTAAGCGCCGGATCATGCGCATCATCGCCACCGGCAGATCCCTCTATTCATTCAGCCGTGTCCTGCCCCCTGATCTCCCGATCGACTACATTATTTTCTCCACCGGCGCGGGCATTATGGAATGGCGGAGCCGGCAGATCATCCACCGCACCAATCTCAATGCCGGACAAATCAGCCGGGCGATGACCGTCCTGAACCGGATGAAGATGGATTATGCGCTTCACTATCCCATTCCGGAGACCCATCGCTTTTTTTACGTGCAGGCAGAGAAGGTCCCCGATTTCCAGCGCCGCTGTGAATACTATGCCGAATTTGCCTCACCTCTGACCAATGCCAGCGCCATGAACCTCCAGACCGCCACCCAATTCCTCGCCATTACCGAGCCCGACCGGATGGCGGATGTGGATCGCCTGAGCCGGATGCTATCCCCGTTGACCGTCATTCGCACCACCTCCCCGCTGGACTTCCGATCCTTGTGGATCGAGGTCTTTGCCACCGGTGTCAACAAAGGCAACGCCGTATTGCGTCTGGCGGAAGACCTGTCCTGCCCCCGCTCCCGCATCATGGTGATAGGCAATGACTACAACGATATCGATATGCTTCGCTTGGGGGTTGCTTCCTATGTCACCGCCAACGCTCCGGAGGATCTCCGCCAGGAATTTCACAACGTCTCGCATCACGATGATGATGCCTTTCGTGAGGCGGTTACGGATTGGTTGGACAAACTCGATAATTAGCGGTTCAATCCGCTATATTGGCTCCCCCGATTACCTGATTTGACCTCATCGCTCTGCTTCAGTACCATTTGATCAATATCAAATGCCCTGGCTCCTCCCCGTTTTCTACCCCAGAAAGGACAGCCGCAACCAGTTCCGTTTCCCCTGTTCTCCTTGCTTGATTACCTTAGTATAACCTTAGTATAACCTTACGGTTGTAAGGTTATACTAAGGTTATACTAAGGTAATCAAGCAGGGATGAAGGGATGGTTTCCACATCAGCGCAGCCATCCCATCGCGGTCGCTTTTCCGGTAGCCATGACGGCGAAACCAGGCTGCCTTCATCCAGAAGGGCAGGATCAGTCCCCAGGCAGCCATACCTTTGGCTTCCAGACCTCCTGATCAATGATCTCGTTTTCCCTTCGGGTTCGCTTCGAGATGGCTTCAAGACTCGGCGATCTCGAGGCGATCTCGAGGCGAAGGCGAGGTAAAGTATAAAGGAAAACTGAGGTAATCAGAGACGAGCGGATATGATGCTATCGGCATCGATGGAATGGCGTCCGCCAGTAGTACCTGATCAACCGGACACCGAAAAGCCCCAGCCAAAGCCGGGGCGGGATGATGATGTATATGATTATTTCATAATCTGTTCGGCTTTGGTCTTGTCGCTGGAATAGGTAAAAGCATCCAGGATCCGGTATTTATTTTGGGGATCGGCACATTCAAGCCAGGCGATGCGCAGCGCTTCCAATTGGTCGTCGGAGAATTGGAATGCCTTGATCAATTGAACGATCTGATCGACTTTGAAACGGAAGCTATCAGCGGCGGTTTTGAGCATTCTGATCTTGTCGTCGCTGAATTTCTGATTTTTGATCCGGCTCAGGAGGTCGCTGAAATCGGGATCGGTGATCAGCGGTCGGGTGACCTTGAGATCTGTGCGGGGTTTTTCGGGGGTGGGTGGCTTCTGTTCCACCTGCGGAGGTGTGACATTCACCTGTTCGGGAGGCGGTGTGATGGTGATATTGATCCCGGGAGTGGGCGTGATGGTAAGGACTGGATCCTGCTGTTGCAGCACCGGTTTGACCGCCAGGAGGACGGGTTGATCGACGGGGATCATCTCCAGCAGGGTGAGGATCTCGTCCATGATGGTATCGAAGCTGCGCTGTTCGCTGCGGTTCAATTTGCCTTTGATGAGGTTATCGATCTTGTCCAGTTTGGCATAAACCTCTTTGAGAATCTTACCGGTCGTGGTAGTACCATCCGGCAGAATGCCCTCCACCCTGAGGGTGACGTTGCCCCGGGGTGTGGTGATCTGAACTTCCTGAGCCATTAGCACGAGAATGGCGGTGAGTGCCAGAACAGTTAGTATGATCGTCTTCATAACTTCTCCTTTATCAATGGTATTATTAGCAATTCCACAAATTCATGAGCCGGATACTTGGCAAGAAAAAAAATCGCGGGGTTAAAGGGGACAGGGTAAACTCTGTCCGTGCTTATCGGAAAAAAAACGAATGCAGAGCTGTGCCACTGGTCAGACCGGGTTCGGTGCATTGTTTATCCTCTCTCCAATGCCTATTGTATCTGCATTACCGGGCTATTTAGGCATTAGCTTCGGAGATGAGAAAACGGTTGTGCTTGACAAATTTCCAACCATGGATAGACAGAACGCACAGACAAAAAACAGAGCAAAAGAGATAGTAACATGAAAACGAAAGGGATTCTCGTCAGTTTGTTTTTTCTTATCCTGATCATCGGTTCGATGACCGCCGAGACCCTGATCAGCGGAACGATCTCGACCTCCCAGACCTGGACCTGGGAGGGTTCGCCCTATATTGTCAGCGGGACGGTCAATATCCAGGGGGTATCCAATCCGGTTGTGACCATCCAATCCAGAACCGTGGTTAAATTCAATGCCGGTGCGGAGATCGTGGTCGGACATGCCAGCAGCTCTTCCCTCCGGGGAGGTATTGTAACAAATGGGTTGATCACCTATCCGGTCAGATTCACCGCCAATCAGGAAATGCCCACGCCCGGATTCTGGAAGCATATCAAGATCAATGCTTTTACGGTTGATGGTCAGGTGAACTTCAGCCGGGCTGTTTTTGAGTATGGCGGCAGCGTCAATGGCATGCTTGAAGTGACTGGCTCATTTCCTCAGGTCACCAATTGCACCTTCC
>VGPI01000150.1 GCA_016875595.1 Candidatus Cloacimonadota bacterium | reverse complement strand
GCATAAGGCGGTTGATCCTTTGATCTACCGCCTTCTTCTTTGATCGTTTGTTTATCACCAATCTACTCCACTGCCCACCACCTGATCCAGGTAAATCGCTCTCCAGAAACAAAATACCTTCACGGAAATTTTACTGCGGTTTTTTCTGTACCTGAGATAAGAGATAGGTGTCAGTGCCTTACAACAAATGACTTTGAGGCAATCACAAAAAAAGGAGATGATATGAACAGGCAGTATTGAATGGTGGCAGTTTTGTTTTTTATCACCTTGTCCTCCTTGCTTGATTACCTTAGTATAACCTTAGTATAACCTTACGATTGTAAGGTTATACTAAGGTTATACTAAGGTAATCAAGCAAGGAGGAAGCGATGTTTTTTGGTCGGTATAGAAGGGATTGAACTCCTATATACCCCCAAGTGCTCGATCAAAAATCTGGGCGCTTTCCAAGCAAACATCGGGCTGATTTTACTTTTATCCCATAACTGTTTGGCTGTTATGGCTTTACTATCCAGTATCAGGAGGTATGTCCAAGTATCAACACACAGATATCAAGAAATGCTAACCTATTTACCTGATAATAGGATACCGTTCTGAAACCGAAAATCGCGATAGTGCGAGCGAGTGTTCTAATCGTCATATTATCATACATTTGTTGTTAAAACTAAAATTACAAGTAATTGAAAAATAGGATATTTCGTGGCTTGACAAATAGCGGGCGGTGAAAAAGAATGGGATGCGAGCGATGGAACGGACACCACCGGAATCTGTACCTGTCTGTCAGTCAATGTGCTGGGTTCAATCCCGAAACCGCTGTGGATAAATTGTGGATAACTTTGGTAAGCAGGAGACCGGGCGGAATCCGAACCGAAGATGTAAGTATGTGAATCGGTTGTATGTTACAGGCAGTGCACCTGATCCCTGAAGGAATTGCCGAGCCCTGTGGATAAACAGTATAAAAGACAAGGGAGTTGGAGATGGATCAAGACATCTGGCAGAATATTCTGGATAAATTGGAACAGAATATCAATCCCCAGAGTTTTCGCACCTGGTTTCATGATACAAAGCTGATCGATATGAACGACCGTGCTTTGATCGTGCGCGTCTCCACCCAGTTCGCTGCTAATTACCTGAACCAGAATTACACGGAGGCGCTGACGGAGATCGCTTATGCGCTGTACAACCGTAAATATCAGGTGCAGTTCGTGTCCAATCCGCACAAGGTAAATCCCGAGAAGAGTGCGGAAGGTGACAAGAACCGTAATCGCGTACTGTACAATTGCCGCCTCCACGAGCGGTTCTGTTTTGAGCAGTTCGTGGTCGGCACCAACAACAACTTTGCTTATTCGGCGGCGAAGGCGGTGGCGGAAGCGCCGGGTTACACTTATAATCCTTTGTTCATCTATGGCGAATCCGGGATGGGCAAGACGCATCTGATGCAAGCGATCGGCAATTATGTGCTCAACGAGGGGCGCAACAGTTCGATCTATTACATTACCTCGGAGGAATTTACCAATGAGATGATTGATTCCATCCGCTCCAATCAGATGCCGGCATTCCGCTCCAAGTTTCGCAAAGTGGATCTGCTGTTGGTGGACGATATCCATTTCCTGTCGCGCAAGGAAGGGACTCAGGAAGAATTTTTCCATACTTTCAATGCCCTGTTTGACAATCGCAAGCAGATCATCCTGACCTCAGACCGGGCACCGAAGGACATCCCTGATCTGGAGAACCGGCTGGTAACCCGTTTTGAGAGTGGCTTGCTGTGTGATCTGAAGAATCCTGATTTTGAGACCAGGATGGCGATCCTGCGCAAGAAAGCGGAGCCGGAAAATATCCAGCTCTCCGATGAGGTGTTCCATTTTATTGCCAATTCAATCACTTCCAGCGTTCGCACCCTGGAAGGTTCACTGATCCGCATCCTCGCCTATGCCTCTTACAATAAGATCAATCCGGAAGATATCACCACTGAGACCGCCGGCAATATCCTGTCCGATATGATCACCGAGACGCGCCGTGACATCTCGCTTCAGACCATTACTGAAAAGGTCTGCATCGCCTATGGGATCACGCCTTCGCAGATCGTGGACAAGACGCGCAAACAGCATATCTCCTTCCCGCGCCAGGTGGCGATGTATCTGGCAAATTTACTGATCAAACAACTCTCGCTCAAAGAGATCGCTGAATTTTTCAATCGAAAGGACCACACCACCGTGCTCCACGCGATCAAGATGATCGGCAACCAGTTTCGGGAAGACAACGAATTCCGCTCGCATATCGAATCTCTGATCAAGATTATCCGCGGATGAGCTGGACAATCAATCCTATCATCTTTCAGGACATCCGGTTATCAATCACACAGAGTTATCTGTTAGGTCGCTTCAGGAGAGCGACCCTACGCAGTGGTGTCCACGTTTACGCATCATTCCCCGGCATCATCCACACCGGTGGAAGAATATCGGTGGATAAATGTGGAAAACCGGCGTAATAATGGAGCACAGAAGACCGGAGTGGATAAGCTGTGCCGGAAGTGGTCGGATATCCACAGGTTATCCACATTTCAGGCGGTGAGCTTAGTGGTTGAAAACAGTGGGTTTGAAAAAAAAGGTTGACCGTTTATCCGCTTATCCACAGTGCCTACTAATACGACTGTATAATAAAAAGATTATTTCTTTTAATAGGATTTATGGTATGAAGAGGATTATAAAACAGAGTGTTCTGCCTGCCCTGATAGTGCTGCTGGCACTGACGGGATGCACCAAGAAAAGCAATCCGGTGGGAGACAATTGGTCGGATGTTCGGCCGGTCACGTTCAGTGATACGCTGTTCACCTTGGGATTTACTTATCCGTATGAGACCAGGATGACCGGCAGGGAGACCTCGCTGCCCTGTGGCAATTATCAGGGACGGGAAGCGGTCGTGATCATGCAGTTTGCCAATCTGCCTGAAACGATCGAGATGGATAGCGTAGGCGTTCTGAAACTGACTGCTTTCAAGCGCTCTCCTTTGCGGCGTGATCCGTTGCAATTGCAACTGTACCGGCTCAACCGCAATTGGGTGGCAGACTCGACCGATGTGATCACGGATGCGGAGATGACACCCTTGGATATGCCGCTGTTTACCGTTCCGGATACGATCAGTATCGATGGCACGGAGCTTGAGATTGAGCTGCCAATTGCCGTTCTGGAGAACTGGCAGGTGGAAGGGGTGGACGGACTGAATGTCGCTATCAAGGTGGCAGGCGATGGTTATATCGACCTGAGATCGATGGAGACGGTGTCGGGAGCACGGCTGATCTTTTCTTATCGTGTACCGGATGATGCGACGGTGTATTCCTATAACTCACGTCCGAATAAGGACAGCTACCGGATCACGGGAAATGCCACGGCTTTGGAAAACAACCGCTGGCTCTTGCGTAATCTGGTGCCGGCGCGCTTCTTGGTCGGATTTGAGATCAATAACAGCCGGTTCAAAGATAACCAGGGTGTGGTGCTGGACGATATCCAGCTCAAACGGACGACGATCAATAAAGCTGAACTGGTCTTGTATATCAAATCCAATCCTTATTATACCAATCTTCAGTATGCCCTGCTGCCGCTGAATATCACGGCGGATAGCATCAATGTCCCCGTGGCGGTTACGGAAGGACAGAGCGAGATCCTGCTGAATCTGGGCTCTTCGGGATATGTGGTGGGGGATTCCATTGCGATCAATATCACTCCCCTGATCCAGGCATATACCTCGGGAGACCGGGTAAACAAGGGTATGATCGTCCAGTCCCTGCATGAACTGCTCAATTTCGGCGAGATCGAGTTCTGGCACTTTGCGGATGCACCCGACGGCAAAAGACCCTTTATCCGTATTACTTACACGCCGCCCTATCTGGGCAGTGGAAAAGGATCAACGCCGCTTTCTCCTGCGTTAAAACCGGAGGAGATTTTATCCCCGGGGACCACGGCAAGCGCCAGATAATATTGCCTATGAGCATATTCCGGAACCTGATCGACCTGACTGGCAGGATAGGGACGATGCTGATGGCGTCCATCCTGATCCTCGGACTGCTGACCGCCTGTCCCGGCAAGGGTTCACAGGGGACTGTCGTGGCGCAGGTCAATGATGAGGTCTTGTATCTGGAGGAAGTTATGTCCCAATTCGGCGCAGAAGAATGGCAGACCATGAGCCCGGAAATGCGCCGGCAGTATATCGAGAACTGGGTTACGCTGACCCTTCTGTCACAGGAAGCGGATAAAAAGGGACTGAATGATGCCGGTATCAAACACCGGATCGAACTGGCAACCAAGAAAGTGAAAGGCAATGCCGTAATCGCCGAACAGGTGAGTGCGATCAACATCTCGGAAGAAGATATGTTTGCTTACTACCGTCTGCATCAGGGTGAATTCCGGCAGCCCATGAAAGAATACCGCATCCAGCGGATCTACCTCAGTAATTACGGATCAATGGAACATGTCCGGCGTGAGATTCAGATGGGACTGAGCTTTTCTCAGGCGGTGGATCTGTATTCGCAGGAAAACCTGCGTGACACCGGCGGGTATATGGATTTCGTGAGCCACAATGGTGCCGACAGCTTGTTCTGGCAGGAAGCCAACCGTCTGCAACGCAATCAAGTGGGTGCCCTCCAGAAGGAACGTGCCTGGTATCTGCTGCGCTGGACGGAAGAACGTGATTCCAAGGATGAAGCCGTCTTTGACGATATTAAGGATGAGATCAGACGCCGTATCCAACATGAACGGCGCAATCAGATTTATGAGAACCTGATCCAGGATCTCAAGAGCAGAAACAAAATATATTACTATTAAAAGAAGGTCATCTTGATGAATAAGATACTGATATTTGTAACAGCCGTGCTGTTGCTGGCGGGATCGATCCATGCCGAGGTTCTGGACAAGATCGTTGCCCGCGTCGGAAATGACGTTATCCTCC
>VGPI01000149.1 GCA_016875595.1 Candidatus Cloacimonadota bacterium | reverse complement strand
TCCACCTCATCGGGCAAGCAATTGTTTTGTAACCGCTCCGGATAGGTAAATGTGACCTGATCAAAGTGCAGTGATTCAAATTGCTCCAGCGGCAGGCGAGTACTGTCCTCGGTATTGTAAGTGGGATAGTCCTTGATCTCCTCAAGGCGGTCGATATTGACGAATGACTGTTTGCCGGAGAGGAATAACTGGGGCAGATCCAGCAGGGGATAAATGATCATACTGAGGTATGAATAAAAGAGGAAAAAGGTTCCGATCGAGATCTGCCCCTTGACTGCCATATAACCGCCAACGAGGATCACGCCGATCAGAGCGATGTAATCGATGTATTCCCAGATCAATTGGAGGATGGCATCGAGCTTGATCATGCTCATCTCCGTCTTGAACCGGCGGGCAAGGGCTTGCTCAAAGAACCGGTTATATTTCTCTTCGCTGACGAAGGCTTTAATGATCCTGATGCCGGAGAAACTCATCTCCAACTGGCTGTTGATAGCGCTCACTGCCTGCTGGTTCTTCGCGAAGTTTTGATAGAGTTTGTCCGATGAGATATAAAAGATGACCATCATCAGCGGAAGCGGTGCTACGGTAAGCAGGGTTAGAAGCCAATTGATGGAAAACATCACGATCAAACTGAAAGTAATCAGTGAGAAAGAACTAACAGCACGAAAGATACCAGAACAGAGGAACCAGCTGATCTTGGGATGATCGCTGATGTCATCGGTCAGGCGAGTGACGATATCACCGGTGCGGAAATGATGAAAAAAGCGGTAGTCCTTACGCACAATAAAACGGAAATAGAACATCCGCAGGGAGTGCTCAAAACGCAGATTGACCCAGGCACGGAAACAGGGAAAGATGCCAGTGAGCAATTGGGCAAAACCGATCGCAATAAACAAAAGCACGATCCGATTTACCTCGTGCATCGGTTCCGGGAATTTGCCTGGCTCGTTCAGTATATTACTCAGCAGATCGATCAGGGAGCGGAAGATAATAGGCGGTGCGATCTGGACGGCGGTCGTAAGCAACGTAAAGATGAACATGATGAGCAAGAACCACTTTTGCTGTTGCCATTGCCGGATCACCCACTTCAGATGCTTATTCACTGGTATTCTCCGTAGGCATCAATTGCAATTCCACAAAGCGCCGGTAATCCTTGGAACTGCCCAAAAGCTCAAAATGAGTGCCCCGGTCAATGATCTCACCATCGCGAAAGAGCAGGATCTGATCGGCATCGATCACGGAAGTGAGCCGGTGGGCAACGATGACTGCCGTCTTGCCACTTAGCACTTCATTCATGCTACGCTGGATCTTGGCTTCGGTCTGAGGATCGATGGAAGCGGTGGCTTCGTCCATGATGATCACTTCCGGTTCAAATGCCAGAGCACGGGCAAAACTGATCAGTTGCTTCTCTCCCTGGGAGATGTTTTGCCCACGTTCCGCCAGTTCGGTCTCCAGTCCACGTTCCTGTTTCTCGATAAAATCATCCAGACTGACGATCCCGATCGCCTGACGCACCTTTTCAGCCGGGATATCGTCATTATAGACGCGGATATTTTCGGTGATATTGCCGGGGAAGAGGAAGATATCCTGCAGGATCAATCCGATCTTTTCCCGCCACAGGCGGAGATTGATCTCGGTCAATGGAACTCCGTCAACCAGGATCTGACCCCGGGTAACCGGATAAAAGGCACAGAGCAAACTGATGGTGGTCGTCTTACCACTGCCGGAAGCACCTACCAGAGCGATCCGTTTGCCCTTGGGAATGGTGAGACTCACGTCCTTCAGCACCCACTCCTCATCCTTGTAGGCAAACCACACATGGTCAAAGACGATGTCTTCCTCAAAATAGGGGAGAGCACTGCCCCGATGCAGATCATCTTCAGAAGTGGCTTCCGTCAGTTCCAATATCCTGCCCAATGATACAAAGGCACGTTGCACCTGCATCACGTCCTCCGAGATCTGGAGTAAGGGCCAGATCAAGCGTGAGATATATTGGATAAAGACAAAGAGGGTGCCGATGCTGACCAGTCCGCCAATGATCTTGGGTGAGGTGATCAGGATGATCAATGCCACCAGTCCGACATTGAAGACAAATAAAAAGGAACTGGATGCGCTGTATTCGATGAATGAGGTCTTGATCTCAAACCTCTTCTTCTTTTCGGATGAGACACGCAACCGGTCGATGATGCAATCTTCGCGGTTTAGGGTTTGGACCACCGGCATA
This sequence comes from Candidatus Cloacimonadota bacterium, assembly GCA_016875595.1. GTDB lineage: Bacteria > Cloacimonadota > Cloacimonadia > Cloacimonadales > Cloacimonadaceae > VGPI01. The sequence continues at coordinate 2,722 of VGPI01000149.1, read as the reverse complement.
CCCTGCACATAATCAGTGATCTTGGCGGTGATATCCGCATTCATCTCTCTGATCTTACGATAAAACTTGGAGATGTAACGGATGAGAAAATAGTAGGATACAGCCAGAATAATGATAATGGGAATGAGATACAGAGTGACCTTGCTCTCCCGGACGAGCAGGACGACCACTACTCCCACGAAAAAAACCAGATTACCGATGATCGTGATGGAAAGATGCGAAAAAAGACCCCGCACTCGCTCGCTGTCGCTTTCCACCCGGGCGATCAATTCACCCACCGGCTGTTCATTGAACCAGGCGATGGGCAGTTTCAGCAGGTGGCGGAAGATATTGAATTTGAACCGGGTGATGATTTTGATGCCCAGTTTGGACAAAAGCAAGACCTGTACGTAACTGAGGATACCGGTGATGGCGATCACGCCGACGAAATACATCCCATAACGGATCATCTCCGCCATGTTTTTATCCGGCACGCTTTTATCTATGATGTGAGCGATCAGCAGAGGGTCGATCAGGCGCAGCGAGGAAGTGACCAGCATCGCAAATATGCCAAAGAGAAACAGCCACTTATCCCTGACAATATAAGGTATAAGTTGTTTGAGGTAATATGTGAACTTATGTTTCTTTTTCGACATCTCGTTATCCGGAAATAGTAATGGTCGGGATGACTGGATTTGAACCAGCAACCTCTCGGTCCCGAACCGAGCGCGCTGACCGGGTTGCGCTACATCCCGACCCGTGTTTGCTCAAGGATTTGAGCATCACTTATCTGTCAAGCACTATTCTCTGCCGATGGCTTGGAGTAATCTCTCGGCTTCCTCCGCGGTGATCTTACCTGCTTCCAGCATTTCCAGGATCTTCATCCGGCTGCGCTCACTGACCTGTTCATGTTCTTCATCGTTCAGGTCAAAGCGGAAACTCTTCATCTTACGCAGGGGTTCTAACATCTGGCGGAATTGATCCTTATCGAAGATTTTGTGTATGTGCCGGTGAATGTGTCCGCCGAAGCCACTGCCTTTATGCTCTTTTTCGATCCTGTCCTTGAATCTGCCGGCGGTTTCACGGACGAAGGCGAAGACGTCTTTACCGATTTGCTCGATATTATCCACCACCTTATCCTTCGCTTCATCCAGATCGATCTCATCCAATGCCTTGCGCAGTTTGCCGATAGCGGCATTGATCTTCTCTTCCACCGCCTTATCCTGTGCACTCTTGATGATCGTATTCAGATAGTCGATGATGCTATTCCGGATCTTCACGCTCTGCTCCCTGTCCTCCGGCGTTTTGGAATTGGCGATGCTGTCCTTGAGGTGGTCAAGTTTCGCTTTCAGAGCATCGAGGTTGATATTTTGACCGCTTCGGATGATCTTGACTGGACCGTTCTCGGTTTCCAGCATGACTTTTACTTTGCCTTCGCCTTGGACGAAGTGGTGGACACCTTCTTCATCACGGGACAGATCAAAGGCAGAGCGGATCATGCCCAGTTCCGTTTCCACCGCCAGATCGATTTCCATGTTCTCGGGGAGTGAGAGCACGACGACGCCATTTTCACTGCCGATCCGGATCTTGCCTTCCTCAAAGGCAAGGGTCTCATAAAACACCCCACCGTTCTCGCTTTTGATCGCGACCTCAGGATAGCGGGCTTCACGGATCTTGACCAGACCGTTTTCGGTGTCGATCTGACAACGGTCGCCTTTGAGGTTCACTCCCGCCACCGGTCCGTTTTCCTGCTCGATCTTCAGGTCACCATGGCAGTTTTCCAGCCGGACAGCGCCATTCTCATTGGTGATGTCAAATGCACCGGAGCAATCCCGGACCATGATCTTACCATTCTCATTGACCAGATCCATCATGGCGGAAAGCCCTTCCACCACCAGTTTCTCATTTTCATTCTCGACCTTGACTCTCAGATTGGCCGGCAACGTGATCCGGCATTCAAATTCACGGCAATGGAAAGGGGTATTGCAGTGCTCACAGTATTCATCCAGTTCAATCTTTATCTCATCGCCGTCCACTTGGCAGTGGATCATGTCTTTCAACATCTCTTCCGGAATATCTTCCCTGGTGGAAAGGCAGGCATTGATGATCACATGTTCAGGATTACCCTGGTTGATGATGAGCATCGACATCCGATTATCGATCTCCACCCGGCGGATTCCAGCAGCATCGATCTCACGTTCATAGCTGATTTTTTTCACTTTTTCCTCCTTTGATTGATCATTTCGATCGCTTCGCTCACATTGACGAAGCCCTGTTCCAATTCACTGAAAATATCGGTAAAATCCGAATCTGTTGACGCACTGGGAGATATTCTGCGGATGATCTCCAGCAGCCGGTTTTTAACGGTTGGATATGATATATTCAGCCGTTTCTCCATTTCTTTGATGTTTCCCTGGGCGATAATGAACAAGCGGATAAATTCCAGTTGTTCGTTGTTTAAATTTCCTAGCCAGATCTGCTCAAATTCACCTGAATAGGTGATCTGACAGGGACGGCACTGATACTGCGTGATCAGTAGCGGACTGTGACATAGCGGGCAGTTAGTCATCTTCTTGCTCATAAGCTCACCTCATATTATTGAGGTCATCTTAATATATCCTGAGTTTATGTCAAGAAGAATATCAATTATTTTAATAATCACATCAAATTGATTGATGCAAAGGTGCAACACCCGATCCGGAGATGATATCCGATACTGAAGTCGATCCCTTCATACCCTTTT
>VGPI01000148.1 GCA_016875595.1 Candidatus Cloacimonadota bacterium | reverse complement strand
GGGAAGGTTAGCACATCCGAACGGATCTCAATCAGAGGGAAAACGGGCAAGAACATCATACTTCCTGATTGACTGAGTGATGAATATAATCCCAAAGACCGTTGAAAAATCCGGGCATGAGGTGTAACCGATCAGTCTGGGCTATATCTACCCGACTGTTCACGGCTTACAATACCAAAGTGTAACGTACTGACCAGCTTCGTTTATGCTACAGACGAACTTTGTCCGAGTAACCGAATGTCATCGGCATCGGTGATCCGTTGCATAAGCGTAGCTGTTCCGGATATTCATAAGCGAACTTTGCATTTTACTTTGAACGGTTTGTATGTAATGCTCTCGAAGGCATAAATCGCCCTTATTGCTGCTATAAAGGGTCAGTGAAATCTGCTATTCCAACACCGATACCTGAAATTGTGAAAACTGAGCCGTTTTCATGCCTGTGGACAATAGACACGATAGTTGTAATGACATAACAGTATATCACAAGATCGACATAAGCGCTGGTTTGCTGTTACAGGTTTTTCTTTTACTTCACTACCGTGAACTTCACGGTTTTCTGCTGACCAGTTCCGACCTCTACACTTAACAGATAAACTCCTGAGGCATACTGGTGGATAGGGATAAATACTGCTTGAGGGTTGTCATTTCTCTCAACTGCATCAATTTTCTGACCTCGGATATTATAAATGCTCATTTTAATTTCGTCAAAGGATTGATCATTTTTGGGTTTGACCACCAGGGTTCCGGCTTGGACAAAAGTGAAAAAATCGAGTGTTTGATCTATTGGTGGCGGATTGGTAGGATATCCATCCAGGAATACAATAGTTTCGCTGTTTTCGGATAGCTGCTGAATAACAATCTCCTGATTATGATTACTCAGTAGAAGCTGCAACACTGGAAGGTTGGATTGATTTGCCAATGAGACCTGCCATCCACCATTGCGGATCAGCTTCTCAGCAGAAGTGATCTTAACTTCCTCAATAGCCAGCATCCGGTCAAAAACATCCTCCAGCGTCGCTACCCATAAACCCCTGTTAACCTGATACGAATTAACCATTTCAAAGCAGGCGTTTGCCTCGTCCTTGATTTCACAAACTTCCGGTTGGGGATAATGATAGAAAGAACCTATAGCTGCCGTCTCATTAAATGAAAAGTGGGTATAGACAATGCATAGTCCATTTTCTTCGAGTAGTCGATCAAGGTTCTCCGGAGTAAGGTTGCGTTTCATATCAACCCAATAAGCATGGTTATAATATTCCCAGCCCTCCATCTTCGTTCTGCCATAGAACCAGATTTTCCGTTCGAGACCATCATATTCCCAAAGGCGATGTGGCAGCCGCCAGGGCTCGCTGAAAGCGTTGAAGGGATTGGTGTTTACGTTGTCTCCAACCCAAAAATAGTCAATTCCCGATGCATTCAGAGTCGGCAGGATATAATATGGCGAAGTCGGATCCCATCCCTGATGACAGAGAGTTTCATAGTTCAAGCCCCAGGAATGGTCAATCCAACACCGAACATTGAAATCAACCATCTGATAGATCAGGTTATTGAAAGTAACAGCCTCGAGATCGGTTTCTGCAGTATATGTGTGATAACCAATAGTGTTTCCATAGCTTCTTAACTCATCCCAGAGACCACTCATGGCAGAAACATTCACCCCAAAGACGGTATGAGTGACAGGTAGATTGTTTGCTATCAAACCTGTAGTCAGATATTTTGGGCTATTGGGATTGTTGCTGCCAAAATATACAGCCCGAACTTTGGCATCGGTTTCGCTGTCGGCGTCATTGGTAAAGACCAAGGCAGCTTTTTTATGTCCCAGCCACCGATTTATCTTCAGGATGGGAGGCCGCTCTTCGAAGATCAGGAAAGACCACTCATCGCTGGTTCCCGGCATCCGGACCAGGGTATCGGTCAGATAGTTGAACACTTGAGCCACATTATCAAATCTGCGGGAAAAGTGCAAAGTATGGTCATAGAGGGATATGCTTCTGTCTCTGAGCCACCGGATGTTTTCGCAGCCATCATACCCAGAACCGGCAATCCAAAATGACTCCATCCCATCTCGATACTCTACAATCCTGTCCGTATAGGGACAGGTGTTAATGTTTTTGCTGGGATTGTTAGTAAAAATAGCACTTGGTCCCCGCAGGACATTAACCCCAGGATTAGCTGGAAATCCAAGGGTAAGTATTATATCCCGAACATTCAGAGCTTCATAGTAGGTGCTTTTGACTTTGAGCTGTTTGGTTGTTACTCCATAACCCAATTTGGGACTGATGGAAACATCAAGCTGCAGTTTGTTGTTATGAAATGAAATATGGCAACTATCTGCCCATGATGTTACTGTCTTGGAGAAGCTAAGGGTTTCGTAAACACTCTGGGCATGGCGAATTTGAACCGTTGGATCGATCTCCAACCGGATCCCATTCAAAATAAGGGTATTGGTCCCTTCCAGCCATATCTGTCCGGACAATATTACCGGAACAAGAAGCAATGCCACTGCAAAGGCGCCGAAGAGCCTTGATTTATTGGCAGTATTGAAGATCTTCATAGTTTCAACCATCTTTCCAACCTATCCCGTCTTTAGACCAAGAAAAGATGCAAATTACGTTCCATTACTTTGTTGATACTAACCATTAGAAGGAAAATAGTGGCTTTTCATTACCACATCTGATTTCTCAAAACCAGTTTCCCATGTCATAAACTTGGGTGTGGGATTCTCCATGGAACGCTCAAGAAGGATAGGGTTGGATAAAACTACAGAGAGAATAGAACGCATCCCTCATTCCCGGGCAACTGGAATAATGTTGTGTCTTCTTTCTTGTAGATTCTGTTTGTACATCCTGGAAGCTAATACTAAGCAACTCAGGGGGTCTTAACTGACTCTCACTTGTTGCTGCCTGCCTTGCACCCTGGATGATAATGGGACACTGGCCGTACTTCATCCCTTCATTGTCCGCTCATCCCGTAATGACCACTTTATCCTAAAGCAAGGGAAAAAGGTTTACAAAAAAGCGCCCTTCCAGAGATTTGTTTCCAGTCAACGTCATGGGATCGTATAGACCCTTTGACTCTGTTACACAAGCAGCACTTGTCTGTAATGAAGATGACTACAACGACACTCATTAACCGGGAGGAGATATGAGACAAGAGATAATGAGCCACTTTCAACCCACCCAGATGGTGGACCTAGCCACCTGCGATCAGGGACAACCCCGCCTGCGCCCGATGACTCTGATCTGTTATGAGGGGCGCTTTTTCTTTGCCACCGGAGCTGCCGACAACAAATGCGCCCAGATCGATGCCAATCCCCGCGTAGAGTTTTGCTATCTGCTGAAGACCGAGACCAACACCGGCTACATCAGAGCCGCCGGCACCTTGGGCAAGATCACGGACAACGCCATGAAAAAGACCATTGCCGATCATGCCACTTACATTTACCATTACTGGTCTGATCCGGCGGATGAGGGCTATCGCCTCTTCGAGATGCAAATCCAACAAGTGCTATACCTCAAGCCCGGTGAAATGGAAGCAATAGTTATCGACTGGTAAACTGAGGGCTCCCGTTTTTCTGGTTATCGTGGACTCAGACCACACAGTGGGAGTTATCATAAACCGGGGAGGAGACAATGAAACTGATTGGCGAGACCACGCCTATCGACTATTTCCTCGTCCCTATCGGCGACAATTTTACCATGGGTATTGAGGATGCTGTCCAAGCCGTCGAACTGGTCAGTCCCCGCATCACTATCCCCATGCACTACAATACTTTCCCAGTGATCGCTGCGGATCCCGAGGACTTCAAAACCCGCCTGGATGCCATCGGCAAGACCGGCCTGATCATGCAGCCAGGCAATAGCATCGAATTGCATTAAACTACTACGTTATTAGGAGGATAACATGATGTTCCTGAAGATATTAGAGCAGATCAAATCCCTGATCAAAGCGCATACCGGCGTCGAAATGGCATTCGGACAGCCCACCCAGGTAGGTGATATGACCGTCATCCCCGTCGCCCGGATCTCTTTTGGTCTTGGCGGTGGTGGTGGAAAAGGCGGCAGCAAGCCGGTCAAGAAAGAGGAACCAACCGCAGAAGGCAACCCGGACGAGCCCTCCCGCTCTGCCGGGGGAAGCGAAGGCGAAGGTGGTGGTGGCGGCGGTGGACTGAAGACCGAACCGCTGGGCATCTATGCCATCAAAGGCGACAAGGTCAGGTTTCATCCTGTGATCGCCTTCTCAGATGTGGTCAAGGTCATCGGCATTGTCAGCTTGCTGGTTTGGCGGCTCTCCAAACCCAAAAAACAACGTAAGGAAAAGATTAAATGAAAGTTACCGATGCAAAACTGAACCCCATCCCCTACCGGTATCTGCCGGAGGACTTTGATGTAACCGATTGTGATACTGTAGCACAACGCTACCAGAACCTTATCAGCCGCCAAGCCGGGTCTGTCGATGAACTGCTGGCGATCATGGAGGAGGCGGCAGAACTGCACAAAGCTCTTGCCGATGAGCTGTCCTGGCGCTATGTGCGCATGACAGTCCATGCCGATGATGAGTCCTATGCCGACGCTTATAATGAGTTCTACGGCAAGGTTTATGCCGCTACGGATTCCTGCCGATTCGATCTGGAAAAGCTCTTTTACGACAGCCCTTGCCGCACGGATCTCGACCCTGCCAGGTATGCGCATCTGGAGAAGATGATCGCCAACAACATTGAGCTCTTCCGCGAGGAAAACACGCCGCTCAAGGTGCAGGAATCCGAACTCGCCAATAAATATGGCGCTATCATTGGCGGATTGAGTGCTGAATATGACGGCAAGGATTGCACTCTGGCACAACTCAATGCCATCCTCAAAGATCCCGACCGTCCGAAGCGGGAAGGTGCCTGGCGTTTGCGCTTTAAACTCCTGTCCTCTGCCCGGGAAAAGCTGGACTCGCTCTTTGACGAACTCAAAGCCCTGCGTATCCGGATCGCTCACAATGCCGGATTTGCCAATTACCGTGACTATATGCACCGTGAGAAAGGCAGATTCTCCTATACTCCCGAAGATATCCACCGCTTCCACGATTCCGTGGAAAAGGTCGTGGTTCCATTCGTCTCGGAACTCCACCGAAGACGCAAGCGGGCATT
>VGPI01000147.1 GCA_016875595.1 Candidatus Cloacimonadota bacterium | reverse complement strand
GAGACCTGCCTGAGGATCGGAGCCACGCAGGGATTTGTGGAGCGCGGAGATCAGGTTGTAGTGCTCCTCGCGGTTCTTGTCATAAAACATCGTCTTCTTAGCGAGGATTTCCGCCAGACGGGAGATGGTAATATCCGGTGACACGTTCAGATCGGGAGTGATCATCTCCAGATCGTTGAGCGCACGTCGGGCATCGCCTCCGCACTGTTGCGCTAGCCAGCCTTTGATCTCCTCACAGCAGTCCAAGCCAAGCTCCACACAACCGCGGTGGATGATCGCCATCAGGTCTTCCTCGCTCAGCATATCGAGCACAAAGACATGGCAGCGGGAAAGCAGAGCGGGGATCACCTCAAAAGACGGATTCTCGGTGGTAGCGCCGATCAGGATCACCGCTCCGGACTCTACGTAGGGCAAAAAGGCGTCCTGCTGGGATTTATTGAAGCGGTGGATCTCGTCGATGAAGAGGATGGTGGAGAGATTGCGGGTGCGGAAGATGTAATCGGCATCGCGCATTACGGCTTTGACGTCGTTGATGCTGGAAAGCACGGCACTGAAATGGACAAAGGGTTGATCAGTGTGGCTCTCGATCAGGCGGGCGATGGTGGTCTTGCCGGTGCCGGGCGGACCCCACATGATGAAGGAATGGTATCTGCCCTCCTGGAGCATCCGCAACAATAACGACCCTTCGGACAGTAACTTGTGCTGGCCGCGGATCTCACTGATGCTGCGGGGACGGATCTTCTCCGCCAGAGGGGAAGTGAGGTCAGTCCGCTCCGGAACGTCAAACATCGTGACCTGATCCTTGCGCTTCATCAGCGCTCCAGGAGCAGCACGAATTCCCCCTTGGGGAGCGTTTCGGCTTTGTGACGCAGAACAGCAAGGGTGGTGATGATCACCTGCTGGTCGGGATGGGTAAGTTTGTAAAAAAGGCGCACCTGTCGTTCGCCGCCCAGGATTTCACCCATGTCGCGCAGCAGGGGTTTGAGCCGGTAGGGTGCATCGAGAATGAAGTAGTCGCAGTCCTGCTGGCGCTTGATCTGTTGCAGATCCCGACGGCGCTGCTCATGATTGGCACTGAGGAAGCCATAATAGTGAAACCGGTCAAGCCGCTTGCCCGCCAGCATAAGAGCCGTGGTCAAAGCCGATGCGCCGGGGATGGCTTGCACCGGGATTCCATTAGCATAACAGAGGGCGACGAGTTCCGCCCCGGGATCGGCAAAGCAGGGCGTTCCGGCATCGCTGATCAAGGCATAAGTTCCGGCTGCATCAACAAATAAGCGCTTGAACAGATCGAGGATCTGATCATCCGTGCTGTGTTCATTGAGGATATGCAAAGGGAGGGTGACGCCAGCACTTTTTAGTAGCCGGGCACCCGTCTTGTATTCCTCGCAGATCAGCCCTTGGGCATCCGGCAAGACCTGTGAGGTACGGGGACTGAGATCGGCGGGATTGCCGATGGGCAGGGCGATCAGGATCAGGGAGGATTCATTCATTTCTTGCTGATGAAGAGGTCTTCGATCTTGATAAAGGGCGCTTTCATCCAGCCGGTATTGATCGTCTCGGCGGAGAGGTCGATCATCTGGTTGAACATCTCGATCACATTCCCGCTCATCATGGTCTCGCTGATTGGATAAGCGATTCTGCCATCTTCGATGTAATAGCTGTTCTTGAGCACTGCCGAGAAGTCGCCATTGGGATTGGGGCTGCCCTGTGAGACGCGGGGACAGAGGATTCCACGTTTGACGGAGGCGATCATATCCCGCCAGGGCGTGGTTCCAGGGTCGATCACAAAGCCGTTGCCAGAGCCTACTGTCCGTTGCTTGCCGGTCTTATTGGCGGCAAAAAGGTTCAGCAGGTAGTGGCGCAAGATCCCATGATCGATGATGGTGGCATCCTCGGCAATATAGCCGTCAGTAGTGATCCGGGACTCACTGCACATCTCCGGGGAGCAGGGCATAATCCTCAAGGTAAGTTTATCGTCGAGTATCTTTTGCCCCAAATGGTCGGGAAAGCGGCTTGTTTTCATCATCACGCCGTTACCGATATGGTTACCAACAATCTCAAAGAGGAATTCCATGAATCCAAAAGGCATGAATATCACATCGCCGGTGAAGTTCTCAGCGATCGGTCGAGTACTGGTCTGTTCCGTGATCTGGCGGATCAATTCACCGGTGAAGTTCATATCCATCACCGGTTTATCGAGATCGGCAGCGCTGAAAGTGGTGAAATTGAAGGAGGACATCTTATTGCCATCTTTGGCACTGAACATGGACATAAAGTCATAATAGCCCAGGTTCTCCTCCAGGTCAACGCCATTGCTGTTGGCGAAGAGGACATGCTGTTTATGGTGGGACATCGTGGCGTCGAACTGCACACTGGGATAGTCCTTTTTGCATTGCCGGGCATATTCCACCAGGCGGTCACAGACCAGATCCACGTCCGGTTTCAGCGTCCCTTTCTCAAAGACGGAAGGTGGCTGATGAGGTGAGATGTCATAGGCGGGATCGGCATCTGCGGTTTCAATGGATTGAAACAATTCATCGATAGCGCCATTGATGGTCTGATCGTCCAGTTGATTGACATTGACGGAAGCGCTTTTCTGATCCTTGATGACGGAAAGTCCCATACTTTGGGTGGAGATGCTGCGCAACAGGTTCAATTCTCGATAAACCACATTGAATTCCTGGGTGTCGGATGCGCTGAGCCGGATACTTGCCTTGTCCGCCCCGAGATCCATCATCCTTTTCAGGGTCTGTTGAGTCAACTTACGCTTGTCCATTATTTACCTCCGATATTGACCCGGCACTTGATCGCCGGACCACCCATCCCTACGGGGATCATCTGTTTCTTGCCACACATCCCGGCACATGACCAATAGATGTCATCCGAGATCATGGTAATGGTCTTGAGCAGATCGAAAGCTACTCCGGAGATGGTGGTTTCCTTGATCGCTTTACCGAGTTTGCCGTTCTTGATCTCATAGCCCAGAGTCACGCCAAACATAAACTCACTGGTGGAATCCGCCTGTCCGTTGGAGGGCTCGATCAGATAATACCCATCTTCGATGGAGGCGATCATCTCGTCCAGCTTGCTCTTTCCAGGCACGATCATGGTATTGCGCATCCGGATCAGGGGCTCATCGGTATAGGTGTATGCGCGGGCATTGCCAGTCAGAGCATGACCCATCAGTTGAGCACTTTCCTTGTTGTGCATATAGCGTCTGAGGATGCCGTCCTCGATCACCACGCAATCCTCTGCCAGCACTCCTTCGTCGTCGATAAAGACCGGCACGGGGCACAATTGATCGTCCCAGGTATGCGCTACATCGATCAAGGTGACCAGTGGACTGGCAACTTCCTGACCGAGATACTCACCGGCGATGGAACCATTGATCACAAAGTCCGCTTCCGTGGTATGCCCGATCGCTTCATGCGACAGGATCCCCGCCAGGCGTGAATCCAGGACGCAGTCAAAGGTGCCGGCATGAGCAAAGACGGCTTCTTTCTTATCCATCAATTGCTGATAAACCAGGTCGATCTTCTCATACAGGTCGGAGGGATCGGCAAAGTTATCTTCCCACTGCCCGAATCCGCCAAATACATCGTAATGTTGTAGCGGCGTCCCCTCATGGAGGCACACCATCATCACATACATTATTGTGCGAGGCGTCATGGAGCGTATTTCTGCACCATCGGAGGTGATGATATGCTTTTCCATCTCAAGCACACTGGAATTGACTATGCGTGTGCTGAGATCAGGATACTTGTCCTTGATATAGTTGTCGATCTCGCGCAGGTATTCGATCCTTTCCTGAGTACTGGCGGCATTTTTCTTGGTGAAGAAGAGGTACTCGCCGGAGGCGGAATTGGACGGCAGCATAACTTCCGCTTTGCGGGCACGTTGATGCAGGGTTTGGGCATTGGCAATTGCCCTTTTTATCGTCCGTCGCATGCTGTCATCGCTGATGTCGGGTGAACTGGTCAAGCCCCAAACGCCATTCTGAAACGAGCGCGCCATGATCCCGCTGCTGGCACTTTTGCTATTGAAGTTCAGGGTGCCATTCAGAAAACCCAATTGACGGCTTCGGTTTTGCTGCACCTTTAGCTCCAGATAGTCCGAGCCCGCCGGCAGCAGCTCTTTTAATCTCAATGAATCCATTTAATGCTCCTGTCAATCCAGTTCAGGATAAAGCGGGAAGCGGGAGGTCAGGTCACGCACCTCGCCCTTCATCCCGGTAAGGTATTCTTCATTTTCATAATTCTCACGAACACGCTTGATAAATCCGGCGATGGTCTTCATCTCGGGAGCTCCCATGCCACGCGTGGTAACGGAAGGAGTGCCGACGCGGACGCCGGAGGCGACAAAGGGAGAGCGGGTGTCGAAGGGGACGGTGTTTTTATTGACCGTGATCCCTGCCAGATCAAGGCATTCCTCCATTTTCTTGCCGGAAGGACTGCCGGATTCTTCCGGTCCCAGATTGATCAGCATCAGATGCGTATCCGTTCCACCGGAGACGAGATCAAAGCCATTGTCCATCAATGCCTGTGCCAGTGATTTGGCATTTGCTGTCACATTGCTCTGATACTGCTTGAATTCCGGCTGCAACGCTTCATAAAATGCCATCGCCTTGGCGGCGATGATATGCATCAAAGGACCGCCCTGGATGCCGGGAAATACCTTGGCATCGATGTCTTTGGCATATTCCTCGCGGCAGATGATCATGCCGGAACGCGGACCGCGCAGCGTCTTGTGCGTCGTGGAGGTCACCACATCGGCATAGGGCACCGGATTCTGATGCAGTCCGGCTGCCACCAATCCGGCAATATGAGCCATATCCACCATCAGTTTGGCACCGCAGGCATCGGCAATCTCACGGAACCGGGCAAAATCAATTGACCGCGGATAAGCACTGGCTCCCGCCAGGATCATCCTCGGCTTGTGCTCCATCGCCATCTGGTAGAGGTTTTCATAGTCAAATTGCTCGGTCTCACGGGCGACGTTGTAGTGGATGATATGGTAAAACTGTCCGGAAAAACTCAGCGGATGGCCATGCGTCAGATGCCCACCATGAGACAATTCCAGGGACAGCACCGTATCCCCCGGTTGGCAGATGGCAAAGTAAGCCGCCATATTTGCCTGGGAG
>VGPI01000146.1 GCA_016875595.1 Candidatus Cloacimonadota bacterium | reverse complement strand
TCTTACATTTGTTTAAAAGATCACTCATAGAACTGTCATTAAACCTTTTTCTTAATCTATCAATACAACTGGTGTATTTAAACTCAACTGCTTTTCGTTTAAATAATCTAAATAAACCTCTAAAGAGTTTGTTCAAAAGAAGAAACAAATCGGATATCATTTCCTTAATAATGGGGTAATGTTTGATCAAAAACTGTATAAGTAATATGCAGCAAAAGGTGAAGCCTACTCCTTTTAGGAACATCAACACTTCGTCCTCCCTACATTTAGGAATTCGTTAATGCATATAGGATTAGAACACACTACCTGAATGATATTATTGTCCCCAGGAATCATAAATTGTATCTGATCTACTGTCACTGAGGTGTCACAATACTTACATTTGATTAGTACTTCATTCTTGGAGTTCAACAGCTTCTTTCTTTTTAAAAATTTAACTAGATCAGTATCTAACATGAGATTAATATCTTTCATAGTAACTCCTTGCTGTAACCATATATATCAGTGTACATTAGGTTTTTACTTCGTCCTGTTAATCGTAATATCTCCGACATTTTTGCGGTCTCTACCGGAATAATAAGAACCAACAATCTCTTTAGAATTCTCTTTGAATTCAAGAGTAGTAGTGCCAATGTGCATATGCATTGATTCTAAAGCAGCAGGATTAGGACTATGTTGAGTCCCAAATGTTGGTGTAGATTCCAACTCATTGTTTCTCAGGTTATTTGAGGACATTCTTACCATCCTCGTTTATACACTCTATATATGGTCACACGACCGGTTGCATTGTTTTTCATCTTGACTTCCACGTCAAGAATTATTTTCAAAGTGACCTCGCTGCGACGGGCTGAAGCCCTGCGGAGGAGGCGTAGCCGACGGAGCAGGGCTTCAGTCCGTCGCGCGTCGACTCGTATGCCATGGGTTTCTTCCTGTTCTCTCTGATCCTTATCAGTGGTTCTGATAGATATAGCTTTCCACTTGTCCAGTACTCGGAATTACGAAAAATCAAAACAAAACACTTGACAATACGATGCGAAAGAAATTATTGATAACCGACACAGGAAAGAGAAGCTAAAAGACCCATGCCAGAATAAAGAGTATAGACGGTTAAGTTTTACTTTTACTTGCGTTTGCCATCGTAGAATATGAGGTTGATACGGCTTTTTTCACTAGAGAACAGGAGGAAAAAATGAAGTGTGCCCAATGTAAGACCGATAATCCTGACAACGCCAATTTCTGCAAGAATTGCCAGGCACCCTTGAACAACAAATACAAGATTTGCCCCAATGGCCATCATTATGAATCCCGATATGATTCATGTCCCCATTGTCCCCAATCGGTATCAGCCGCAGAAACAGTGGTTAACGGTGTTCCACGCCAACCGAACAAGAAATTCGATGAAACCGTTGTCGATGACGGCATTGTGAAACTTGATCGTGGATCCAACCCCGCTGCCCCGGCAAAAACGCCATCGAACCAAACACCCTTCACTGATTCGGACAGAACAATGATCTACAGTAGCAGTTCCAAAAGACCATCCGATCCAACTGAGCGTGTACAAACCGCCAGTGTATCATCTCAATCAAGCTCCCAATACGCTCCTCGTCGCCTGATTGGCTGGCTGGTAACATTTGATCTCGATCCCGTTGGTATTGATTACAAACTTACAGTCGGAAGGCAACGAATCGGCAGAGATCCCGGATGTGAGATCGTGATCGATGACCCCGCAATTTCATCCGAGCATGCCGTCCTCCTGTACCGGGACGGACAGGTGATCATTAACGATTCCCTCTCTGCCAATGGCACCTACGTCAATGGTGAGTCGATTATTGATAAAACTAACTTGCATGACAATGACATTATCCGCTTCGGGCAATTGGAGTTCAAAATTAAACTGGTTTAGGAGATCATCCATGTACATAAAAATCCTGGCAATCATTATAATCTGCATTGCTTTACTATGCTGTTTGTCGGCTCAGGGGCTGGAGATCATCCACCATCGAACCGACAGTAGCAACGCAGATATGATCCGAACTGACATCAGTGTCATCAACATGAATGCTGAATCGGTATTGGGTCTTACCAAGGACGATTTTAAGGTAAAACTCAATGATTCAGTTATATCGAGATATGATGTAGCTACTTATCAACAGGAAGCCAGGGGAGTTGACATCCTGTTGTGTCTCGATGTCTCCGGCAGCATGTATGGCTCACCGATGCGCGCCATGAAAAGCGCATTGCGTGATTATGTCTCCGGACTGAGAAATACTGACCGGATGGCTATAATGACCTTTGCTGACGAAGTGAAAATCCTCTGTGAGTTCATTGGGGATAAAGCCCAACTGCTCAGTTACATAAACGGTCTTCAAACCGAGGGTAATTATACCGTGCAGTATCGGGCAGGAATGGATGCTATCACTAAACTGACCGAGAACGACTCAACCCGAATAGATTATCTGGTCATGATCGGTGACGGTATTGATACTGACCCAAATAGAGTGTCTGATGACTGGGATGTTATTGCCAGTGCTCAAGCAAAAGCAATCAGAGTGAATACAGTTGGATTCTACCATCGGGAAGCAAATTATCTCAGGATCCTGGAGTCCATCGCCAGAGAAACGGGTGGAGCGTTTTGCTATGCCAATGATGAACACTCCCTCAATCGGTTCCTTGATGCTAACCGCAAGGAGTTTCTCAATACATATGTCATAACCACCTATCCCGAATCCCAGATCAAAAAAGGGGAAAATAACCTCTTTATCAATGTTTCCAAGCCCTTTGGAGTTGCTGATACACTAATTACTTTCGAATCGGAAACAGGAGCCGATGATGATCAAGGTCTTAGCAGGGAAACGATCATTTATATCGCTATTGCTGCAGTCGGCGTCTTGATCCTGATCATTATTTTCTCCATGATCAGCAAGAAAAACAAGAAGAAAAAACAAGCGGAGATGATCCGCAAGCAGAAAGAAGCCGACAAAGACATCGAATCTCATGTCGGCTTTAACAGCCAACCCCCTCAACGCCCAAGCAATCCCTATGCGGAAACTCAAATGGGTGATTATCAAATGCCTGAGCCCATCCCTCCGGAACCGGAAAGACAAGCTCAAGTAAAGCCGGATCTGGATCGGACTATGATCCTTGCCGGTGGCTCTGATAAAGACAGGTCATCCGGTTTTATGATCATGACTTTGCGATTCGCCATGGGTCCCTTAACCGGTCAATCAATTAAAATAACGACCGCTGGTGCCACTATCGGCAGAGCTGAAGACAACTCGATCGTCGTTCCCGACATGAGAGTATCCTCTCGTCATGCCAGCGTAACCTATCAGAACGGGATCTTCATGATCCAGGATCTGGATTCTAAAAATGGTATCTACATAGATGGCAATCGCGTGGAAATATATCGCATCGAGAAGAACTGCACTTTCAAGATCGGAACATCTGAAGGCCATATCATTCTGAGTTAACGGAGAATAAAATGCAAGATCTTAACGACAAATATTCATTTGGAAACCTGACCGACGTGGGCATGGTGAGAAGCGAAAATCAGGATTATTACGGCAGATACACCGGCAGTTATGGTGAGCTGGTGATCGTCTGTGACGGCATGGGCGGCCATGCTGGTGGCTCGATCGCGTCCCGGATAGCCGTTGATACCATCGCCCGCCATTTTGCCGAGCTCGATCATGCCTACAACCCCGACGACGAACTGAGACACGCCTTTGATGCCGGACAGCAGGCATTGATGGAGCAAGTGGCTGCCAATCCTGAACTTACCGGCATGGGCACGACCATGGTAATTCTCTTACTAAAAGATGACCAGTATTGGGTTGCTCATTGCGGTGACAGCCGGATCTATTTGAAACGCCGGGGTGTCCTCTACCAACTGACCAAGGATCATTCCTTCGTCCAAGGTCTGGTTGATATTGGCGCTATAACGGAAGAAGATGCGGAGACACATCCCAAACGGAACCAGATCATGAGGGCACTGGGTTCCGATAAGTACCGCCCCGATGTCGCAGGACCCAATCCGATCTTCAGGAACGACGTTTTCATGTTGTGCAGTGATGGCTTGTATCACTATTTTTCCCGATCGGAGATCGCTGATTACCTCGCATCCGGCCCGCAGCAAGCATGCATTTCGATGGTTGAACAGGCAAAACAACGTGGTGGAGACGATAATCTGACCATCCAGGTGGTTCGGGTAAACACCGGAAAAACAGCTCCCGTCATCAAAACGGAACCGGAACATAAATATGCCTGGCTAATTACGGTCATTCTATCCATTGCGATCATTTTCGTGCCCCTGATCCTTCGCGTCAGAGCAGAACTCAAAAAAAATCAAACTGAGCCGGGACGCAATTCTACCGCCAGTAGTCAGGACATCGTTGAAGACAATAAAACCGATGATGATCAGACAATATCTGAGAATAGCGTCAATGAACAAAACCCACAAAACAGAGGAACAGGCACATCAGTCAACACACAACAAACTCGACAAACTAATAACCCCCCTGCTGCATCGTCAGGCACTCCTAACCCGCAGACCGGCTTGACTGACAGGTCCGTCACTGACAAACCTGTGGATGAAGATAAAACAGTAACAACTGGAGGAACTACATCATCGGGATCGCAGGGAAACCCGCCGGGATCAACTACTGATGGGAACAAAGCAAACACACCCACACCCATTCAAACAGAAAATACTCCGGGCTCGGGAAATTAACCTACCCATCCATCAAGCAGGAATAAAATATGTATAAACGCATCCTGACCTGGCCCACGATCGTGATCATCCTGGTATCTTCGCTGAATGCCTTTACAGCAGCGGATCTGATCAAACGTTATGCCAATCTGAAAGAAGCCATTGAGGACATCACAGCCATCAGCGATGAAGAAGAGAACAAGATCGGCAATGAGATGAAAAAGATCCTGCTGGAAGAGCATAGACAGACCACCACGACCAAGTTTGATATCCCGGCGATCTTCAACCGGATTAAAAGCCAGGCAACCCGTAAGAAGATTAAATATGAGTTCTTTATCCTCAAAGATGACGTGTTCAATGCCTATGCCGTAGCCGGGGGCAAAATATTTCTCAATATCGGATTGATCAATCGACTATCCACTGAGGACGAAATTGCCTTTGTCATCGCCCAC
>VGPI01000145.1 GCA_016875595.1 Candidatus Cloacimonadota bacterium | reverse complement strand
CGTCCAAACTCCGTTTGGGCACGTGATGTACGTCGTCCTCGTCACGCCAGTATTCCATGTCGTCAGGGTCAGAGACCTCATCGATCATCACCTTTTCCGCTGGTTTGCCCAGGGCGACCACCAACAGAATATCGAGCTCCTCCGGCAGGTGGAGCTTGCTGTGCAGTTCCTCCCGGTCAAATGATGCGATCAAACACGCACCCAGGCTTTTTTCTGCTGCCCCGAGAGTGATGCTCTGCGCCGCTATTCCCGCATCATAATGGTGGAATTTGCTCACCTGTTCCGGTCCCAGGAGCAGGATATAGGCGGTAGGGCGTTCCTCCTCGGCGGGTCCTTTCCAGTACCGAAGGTAGGCAGCCCACCGCAGATGGGGAAAGATGACGTCATTGGTCTGCGGGGTACAGGACAGATAGAAGCGCAGGTTCTGGAGGTTGCCGGCACTGGCACTGAGGCGTGCCAGGGCGATTAAATCGGTCAGGGTATCCTGATCGATGAGGTGGCGGGCATCAAAACGGCGGTAACTGCGATTGCTCCGGATCAGATCTTTGAGCATGTATTCCTCCTGTCTGAGATCTATGTTCTACTCATTGGGTTTCAGTTTGATATGCAGTGTTTTACGGTCAATGCCCCGTTGAGATAGCCGAACAGCTCCGATTCAATCAGGTTTTCCGGTATGGCGCCGCAATTCACCGGCACGAAAGGTGCCTTGGCACGTTTGGAATGAGGATGGATCGCTCTAGCGCCCGGTTCCTTGATCCGTTCCTTCAATTGCCGGATCAGGTCGGATGGATTTTGCACCGGGTATTGATTCGTCATTTCTGCAATTCCTCGTTCAGGAGATCTATCCTATTGTACAGCAGCCAGACGATCGGGCGAAGCAGACCGTCTGGCAACTTATTGGTATATTATCGGGTTAATTAGCTGGGATAGCTTAGATCAGACCCTGATCCATCATGGCATTGGCGACCTTGAGGAAACCGCCGACATTGGCGCCTTTGACGTAATTGATGAAGCTTCCTTCCTTGCCATGTCTGACGCACTGCTCGTGGATGGCTTTCATGATCTGGTGGAGACGGGCATCAACTTCATCACGGGTCCAGCTCAGGCGCATGCTGTTTTGAGTCATCTCCAGACCAGAGGTGGAGACGCCACCGGCATTGGCAGCTTTCCCGGGACCGTAGAGGATCTTGTTGCCGAGAAAAACTTCGACGCCTTCGGGTGTGGTAGGCATATTAGCGCCTTCGGAGACACAGATGCAGCCATTCTTGACCAAGGTTTTTGCTTCCTCGCCGTTGATCTCGTTCTGAGTGGCGCAAGGCAATGCGATCTGACAGGGAATACCCCAGGGACGTTCGCCAGGAAAGTACTTAACGCCGAATTCTTTGGCATATTCGCTGATCCTGCCGCGTCTGACGTTTTTGAGATCCATGACAAAATCCCACTTCTCGCCTTTAATGCCGTCGGGATCATAGATAAATCCATCGGAATCGGAAAGAGTGACGACCTTTCCGCCGAGGTCATTGACTTTCTGCGTGGCATACTGCGACACATTGCCTGAGCCGGAGATGACGACGGTCTTGCCGGCAATTTCCTGCGCGCGGGTTTTGAGCATTTCGTCGGCAAAATAAACGGCGCCGTATCCGGTGGCTTCCGGACGGATCAAGCTGCCGCCCCAATCCAAACCCTTGCCGGTAAATACACCGGTCACTTCATTCTTGATCTTCTTGTACATGCCGTACATAAAACCAATCTCACGTTTGCCAACGCCAATGTCGCCGGCAGGGACGTCCGTGTTCGGTCCGATGTGACGGAAAAGCTCGAGCATGTAAGAGTGGCAGAAGCGCATCACTTCTTCGTCGGAACGACCGCGGGGATTGAAATCCGAGCCACCTTTTCCACCGCCCATAGGCAGAGTGGTCAAGCTGTTCTTGAAGACCTGTTCAAAACCGAGGAATTTCAGGATGCCGAGATTGACGCTGGGGTGAAAGCGCAGTCCGCCCTTGTAGGGTCCGATGGCGCTGTTGAACTCGATGCGGAATCCGCGATTGACCATCACTTCGCCGGCATCGGTCATCCATGGTACGCGGAAGATTATGACACGTTCGGGTTCCACTATTCTGTCCAGGATCCGGGCTTTTTTGAGCTGGGGATTAGAATCATAGACCGGCCAGATCGATTCGACGACTTCAGTGACCGCCTGGATAAATTCCGGTTGATCGCTGTTCTTGGCTGACACTTGATGCAAGAATTCATGCATTGTCATATTACACATACCTCCTGTGGTATTATTACTCACTGTGTTCATATTATTGAAATGGAGCGGGGAGTAACTCCCCTGTGGGTCACTTCAGAATGACGGCATTCTTTCCGTCAAACAAAATCTTCATTTTGTGCGGGTTTTTCTTGATGCAGAAGTATTTACCCTCGCGCAGGGTAGGCAGATCGTGCAGCCAAGTCCAATCCAGATAGTCGTTTTTGGCTTTGTCCCAGACGGTGAGGTAGCCCACATTCATGGAAAAGAGGTTATGGAAGAAGTGGCTGCCATGGG
Organism: Candidatus Cloacimonadota bacterium; assembly: GCA_016875595.1. Taxonomy (GTDB): domain Bacteria; phylum Cloacimonadota; class Cloacimonadia; order Cloacimonadales; family Cloacimonadaceae; genus VGPI01. Next base: position 2,694 of record VGPI01000145.1, on the reverse strand, counting down.
ATGCTTCGATGGACATATTGGGTAAGACCACTTCCACGATGAGCTTGGCATTGCAGATCTGGCTCCAATTGACGGGAATGCCGAGGAAACGGTCGCTGGAGCCCCATCTGCCTGGTCCGATCAGGACGTAGCGGGTGTTCTCAATTCTCATGAGTTGGTTGAATTCCTCGAGTTCAACCGCCATCTCTTCGGTTTTGACGATATCAAATCGATCGGGCGGGATAAAAAACAGAGTGTCCAGTTCCTCCTCGATATCATTACCCAGGGCATAAGAAGAAAAGAGCAGCAGGTCTGACTTGTGCTCGAGATGAGCCTCGAGGGATTCGGTGTAGAGCTTGCAGGTAACGGATATTGGTCGGATCTGAAGGAGGTAAAAGGCCGCTTGGTTTGTACCGGGATCTACGTCAAAGGCAAATTCCATTTCGACTTCGCAACCCATGACCTCCCTGCCGAGCTGGATAAAATCGTCGATCACCGCTGCCAGAGGATACTGGTCATATTGCAGGATAGAGCGGAAAGTGATCACCCGCGGTCCTTGAATCAGGCTGCCGGTGAGAAACTCCCGGTTGTCATTGTCCCAGACGGAGGAAAGCATGCTGAGTTCGGTCTCGCAGAGTTTTTGGGAAATGCGGACGCGCTGTAACGAGGAATCCTCACCCTGGCTGAGGTCAAATTCAATCTGATGCGGAGCCAGAGCATAGAGATGACGCTGGGAATTGGAGACAATATTGAGTTTGTCAAAAAGATCCTTATGGGGATGACGGGGGCAAAAAGCGAAGGTGCGTCCGCGCTCCACGGCGGTTTTTCCCAGTCCGACGGAGAGGGTGACGATGCCTTCCTCATGTTTCATGTGCGTGCCGGGATAGAAATTGTAAGATTGTGCCACGCCGGAGAGAAGGGGATAATAGTGATCGCCATGTTGGGAGCCGGCGACCTTTTGGATGATGACCGCCATCTTTTCCTCACGGGAAGGGATGCGCAGGTTTTCACGGTACACGCGGGCACTTTTCAGAAACATGGAGGAATAGACCAGCTTGACGGCTTGGGTAAGCTGCTGGAGACGGATCGCGGGATCGGGATGGCTGTTGGGAATAAGGAAAGTGCGGAAGACACCGGCGAAGGGATTGCTGATCGAATCCTCCAGAACCGAGGAAGATCTGACCGCCAGCGGTAAACTGGTCTGGTCGATGATCCGTTTCAGGACGCTGATCGTACTCGGGGGCAGGTTGCTTGCCAGAAAACGGGCATCGATCCCGGCATCGGTGAGTTCATCCAAGCCACTCAGATCAGGATGGGAAGCCATCAGTTTATCAAATTCTCCGGTGGCAATGACCGCCGCGGTGGGGACCATGATCCGGACGCCCGGGTATTTGTTGCAGAGATTGCTGTAGCGGTTGAGGAGGACATTGAGAAATGCCAGTCCGCGTCCTTTGCCTCCGATGGAGTCGTCTCCGATCTTGTAGATCAGGTTGATATTGAGGTCGCTTTCCTCGTTCCAGTCCTGGATCTTCTCCCGGCGCCGGTATTCGATCAGGGCGCGAAAGCCCTCGCAGATACTCTGGCGGAGCTGGCTGATATTGCTTTCCTGATGGAAATTGCCCACGTATTCCGCCAGGCGGATCTCGGCATGGGTGAAGAGCCATTTTTCGATGTGGTCATGTTGGTAGTGGTAGAGCAAGGAGTCGTCGGGAATGATCATCAGTTTGTGCAGGAAACCGACCATGGTTTTGGCTTCGCCGATCGGGATGTGGTCACGGTTGCGGAAGATAAAGGAGCCCAAACCGATCTCGTTCTCCAGCCAGCGACGAAGCTGTATTCTCAAGCCAGGCAGGTCTTTGTAGAGAAATTCACCCTCGTTGCTGGTAACGATGTCACGATAGAGAGGGTTGAAGGATTGGAGCAGGAAAGGGAGGGTGGGGATATGTTTGCGGATATTCTGGAGCAGGCGTAAGCCACCGTCCTTGTCAAATTCACCCCGGTAAACGTAATTGATGTTACTGATAATGCCGATGATGTGGCGAGTATAGGTCTGATAGAACTGCATCGCGGAGTCATAATCATGCAGCAGAACTACGCGGGGACGCGCTTTCATATAGAGTGTTTTGTTATGATCCTGATGTTCATGCCGGATCACATCCTGGTTCAGCAGCATGATTTGCTCGTAGAAAAGTGGCAGAAATTGGGAGTAGTAGGGAATGAAGGTCTCAATGATGAGGATGATCGGAATGTTGTAGAGCGTGCTGTCATAAGGGATATTCTGCTTCTCCTCCCAATGCTTGACGATCGCCAGAAAGAGCTTGGAGTCACCGTTCCAGTAAAAGAAATCGTCCACCTCCTTCAGCTCTTCCTGGTGATTTTCAATAAACATCAGGTCCAAAGGGGCGCCCAAGAGGAAGAAAATGGGCAGTGTAGCATGTTTCTGGCGTAATAGACCTACAAGCTCAAGCGCTATGCTGCGCATCGAAGCCAGATGGATGATGACGATATCAATGTTTTCGTAGGTGAGGATTTGTTCGGCACTTTCCAATGATGAGGCGTGGGAGATATTGGGCTGGTTATCGAGGTTCAGGAGGTAAAAGTCCTGAGCCACCTGCTCGGCAAGGAAGCCATCGACTTCAAAGACGAAGGAATCATACAGGGAGGCGATAAGCAGGATGTTTTGAACGCGATAGGGCATAGTGCGTTCCAGAATAT
>VGPI01000144.1 GCA_016875595.1 Candidatus Cloacimonadota bacterium | reverse complement strand
CAACCACACCGGGAACCGTATCAATAAGCCCCGGAGGGGCGACACCATCTTAGGCAGGGCGGGGAGCGAAGCGGAACCCCTGCATACCTGGCAGTAGGATATTGCTTCAGGAGTCCTGTTTTTTCTTGTTACGCAAGGCGTTCAATTGCGGTTTAATATGGGTTTCATAGCAATGGGGGCAGATGCTGTGGCTGAACATGGTGTCGGTATGCTGGGAGATATAAATCTCAACTTCTTCCCAGTAATCAAGATCGGAGCGGACTTTTTTGCAGTAGGAGCAGATGGGGAGGAGTTTTTCCAGGGACGAGATCTGCTTGGCAGCTTTTTCCAGTTCCTGGCGTTGAGCTTCTATTCTGAGAGCAGATAAGATGCGCATAATAAGTTCGACGGTGGCAAAGGGTTTGCTGATGTAATCCATGGCACCGAGTTCGAAGCTTGTTTGCAGGGGCTCCATTTCCTCCTCGAGGGGGGCAGCCGTGATCATGATCACGGGGATATGAGACAGACGGGGGTTGTTTTTAATATGATGCAACACATCATACCCGCTGATCCCCGGCATCATGATATCCAGCAGGATCAGATCAGGGGGACTTTCCTCCAGCCGATGCATCAGTGCTTCTCCGGATAGGAAGACCTCGATGCGCTGGAAGCCGTTCTGGATCAGGTTTGTCTTGAGCAGCTTGAGATTTATCGCATCGTCATCAGCAGCATAAATTAGCATATTGCGGTAGATTTCGGCAATTTCCATCATTCCTCCTGAATCATCGTCTTGGGATTAGTTTCTCGCCTGCAGGGAAGCGGCATATTCAAACATCTGAGCCATAGTATTGAACCGGTTAAAAAGAGCGATCGCCTCCTGCAACTGACGATCCTGATTGATGGAAATCTTGTATGCCTCTTTTTCTCCATAAACCTTGCCGACGATCTCGCTACGGATGGTGTTTCTGATAAAGGCGGCAGCAGAATCGACTTCCACGGGAGTGAACTTGACATCCTGAGCGGTGGCATACTGCAGAAACTCATCGAAAATATCCTGGCTGACCTGAAAGTCCTTGGGCACTTGATGATCGTGGGAAATCACGTAATTGACGGCAAAATCGAAGAAGATGTTTTTGCGCCGGAGTTCAGCGCCGAGATTGGTCAGGAGATCCGATTCCAAGACCAGATCGGGGGTTATGCCTCCTCCACCATAGACCACGCGTTTATTCACAGTGTAATAGACGCTTTTATGGCTGGTTTCATCATCGGACTTGATCTCATCCTCAGTCACGTATTGCCCGCGCAGGATGCGGTCGTTGATCGTCTTGTGGATGCATCTTCCGGATTTGATATAATAATAGGAAGTGGTGATTTTCGCGCCATAACCGTTGCTGAGGGGGTAGAGCTGTTGCACCGAGCCCTTTCCAAAAGTGGTCTTGCCGACGACGAGACCTTTATCCCAGTCCTGCAGGGAGCCGGCAAAGATCTCGGAAGCACTGGCAGAAGCCTCGTTGACCATGACAATGATCGGATAATTCCGCTCGCGGGCAGGGAACCGCGTGAGATACTGGCGGTTTGATTCGGGGAGACGTCCCTTGGTTTCCACCACCAGCTTATTCGACCCGATGAATTCATTGACCGTATCGATCGCCTGATCAAGCAATCCGCCGGGATTCCAGCGCAGATCGATCAGGAGTCCGCCGATGCCTGCCGTTTCCAGTTCGCTCAGAGCGGTGCGTAATTCACGGGTAGTATTTTCACTGAACTGACTGATCCGGATGTAACCGACGCCGTTGTCCAGAACAAAGGCATAGGGTACGCTCTTGATCTTGATGGCTTCACGGATGATCTCGTATTCCAACGGTTTCTGCACACCAGGCCGGCTGATCGTGATCCTGACCTTGGTTCCGATGTCACCTCTCATTTTACTAATGGCGTCGTCGGTGCTGGCACCGATGATGCTGACGCCATCGACGCTGATGATGCGGTCTCCGGAAGTGATCCCCATCCGGTAGGCGGGAGTACCTTCGATTGGTGAGACCACGGTGATATAATCGCCTTTCTTATCGATCTGGATGCCGAGACCGCCAAATTCTCCCCGGGTGGAGGTGGTAAAATCGGTGAATTCGTTGGGGGTAAAGAAATTGGTGTGCGGATCGGCCGAAGAGAGCATGCCCTTGATCGCTGCCTGGATCAATTCCTCGTCACTGAGATCGGTGACATAGTTCTGCCGGAGCTTCAGTAAGACTTCGTTAAACAACTGGAGCTGTGAATAGATATCCGTCGAGCGGGATGCCTGCGATTGGGCAAAGGCATTGGCTGACAGGAACAAGAGGATCCCGGATAAGAGCCAGATTCCGGCGATCGTCCACAGGGCTAATCTCTGTTTGGGTCTAAGCATTTGTATCTCCTATCAAATTAACCGCCCACTTAGGAAGCGCTTCCTTCAGCGCGGCATATGCGGGTCTAAACATCTGTAACGCCGATCAGTTTCAAAACGGCGGTACAGATATCCAGATGTAGAGATAAGATATCTCTGCCGGCATCGACAACCAAATAGCGAGTGCCGTTTTGGGCAGCAAGTACCAGATATTGTTGTCTTACCTTTTCGTGAAAATCCGGGTTTTCCTGCTCCAGACGGTCCAGGTAACGATCCTTGATCCGTTCCCGTCCCTTATCCACGGGCAGGTCGAGCAGAATGGTAAGATCGGGGACTGTGCCGAAAGTGGCAAGGTTGGTCAGGAATTCTATGCTGTCATGATTCAGGTTGCGGGCAGCTCCCTGATAGGCAAAAGTGGAATCGTAATAGCGGTCGCATAAGACGGTTTTGCCATCAACGAGAGCGGGAATGATCCACTCACCGGTGTGCTGACAACGGCTTGCCATATACAGGAGCAGTTCGGTTCGGGGCAGCATGGCGGAGAAAACTGGATTAAGCAGGATGCGGCGGATCTCTTCGCTGATTGCCGGTCCACCGGGTTCTCGGGTGCAGAGGAAGGGGATCCCACAACGGCTCAATTCAGCGGATAACAGCTTGATCTGTGTGCTCTTACCGCTGCCTTCCACACCTTCGAATGTAATGAATTTACCTTTCATCATCCATTCCCTTACAGGATCGTATCGATCAGATACTGGGCATCATCGCGCTCGGGATAGTCAACCACATAGTGAGCGCCACGGCTTTCCTTACGTATCAGGGCACTACGTATCACGGCAATGGCAATAATCGCCATATTGCGGGTTTCCACCACCTCTGGCCGAACGGCATTATGCTGGTAGAAGTTATTGATCTCATTGTAGATATTCTCCATGCGCTGGAGGGCGTATTTGAGCAGGCGGCGGTTGCGGATAATGCCGACATAGCCGTTCATAATGGTGCCAATGATCTCCCGATTGTGGGAGATGATGACCCATTCGTTCTCGTTGAATACGTCCAGTTGCCGCCAGGGAGGGATCTGGGGAAAATCCACATCATCGAGATTGGAGGGATGATTGCCGGCATTGAAGGCAATGACCAGTGACTCCAGGAGAGAATTGGACGCCAGACGATTGGCGCCATGCAATCCGCTACATGCCACTTCTCCGGCGGCAAAGAGGTTTTTAATATCGGTGATCCCATTGATCGTGGCAAGGATACCACCGCAAAAATAATGCGCCGCGGGTGTAATAGGGATCGGTTCAACGATGAAGTCAATCCCGTATTGACGGCATTTTTCGTCAATATTGGGAAAGTGCTTGAGCAGGATATCCTTTGGAACCGCGGTAGCATCCAGATAGCAAAATTTATCTCCCCGTTTCTTGAGTTCGGTGTCTATTGCCCGGGAGACCACATCACGCGGTGCCAGACAGCCCTGGGGATGGTAATTGTGCATAAACTCACTGCCATCGGCAAGTCGAAGGATCGCTCCCTCTCCCCGCAGGGCTTCGGTGATCAGGAAGGTCTCTCCGCTGGGAGAATAGAAGGAGGTGGGATGAAACTGGACAAATTCCATATTGACCAGCCGCGCACCCGCCAGGCGTGCCATTGCCATTCCGTCTCCGGTGGCGACCACGGAATTGGTGTTGTGACCAAAGATACGGGCAGCACCTCCGGTGGCAAGCATCGTCTTGCGGGAACGGAAAATTTCCACTTCATTCGTGGCGTTATCCATTACATAGGCACCCCAGCAGGAGATCCCCGGAATGAAGCCATGATTTTGCATGATGTGATGCTGAGTTATGAGGTCGATGGCGATATGCTTCTCATAGATATCGATCTGAGGGCATTTAGTGCATTGCACCACGAGTGATTCCATGATCTTTCTGCCGGTGGAATCGGCGGCATAAGCAACCCGTCGGTGACTGTGACCGCCTTCCCGGGTCAGGGACAAATTCTCCAGTTTTTGGTCGTAGTGTCCATCTTCCCGGGTAAAATCGGTTCCCATATCCACCAGGTATTGGATCAGTTTGGGTCCCTGCTCAATAACCGCCCGGATAACTTCCTTTTTACCCAGATCAGCTCCGGCTTTGAGCGTATCCTGCAGATGTTGTTCAAAGGAATCATGCGCATCCAGTACGGCTGCAATGCCACCCTGGGCGTAAGCGGTGTTGCACTCGAGCAGCGAACTTTTGGTGACTATCGCCACTTTTCCGCATCGTGCCACCTGCAGAGCATACACCAAGCCGGCAATTCCACTGCCGATCACCAAAAAATCATAGTCCTTCATCAGCAGTCCAGGTTGTCTGGCGGAAAAAGCCGGGATCAAAGGCATAAGCCATGACGATGGCATCTTCCTGAGGGTTGATATAATAGTTTTTACGGATCGCCAGCCAGCGAAAACCCAGCTTCTCATAGAGAAAGAGAGCTCTTTCATTGGAGCGCCGCACTTCGAGGTAAAACACATTGATGCCATGTTCTTTCATATTCTGCATCATGCTCTTCATCAGCCAGTTACCAAAGCCCTTGCCCTGAGAACCCGGCGTAATGGCGACATTGGAGATCGAACATTCATCCAGAACGCATATACAGCAGATGTAACCGGCAATCTTCTCGCCATCGATCAAGACGAAGCAATCATGGTTCAGGATACTTTCAAATGCAGTACGCGACCATGGATTGCCAAAGACGCTGTTTTCAATCCCGATCACATCATCAAGGTCTTCAAACGTCATTCTTCGGATGGATAGCATCGGTCGTCCAGTGGGATTACATCTTCTCCGGCGCACTGATTCCCATCAGATCGAAGGATATGGCAAAGACCCGTCTGATGGCATCGATCAGGAGCAGACGCGCCTT